>NZ_JBJKEX010000143.1:0-7129 GCF_045505405.1 Hansschlegelia beijingensis
CGCCCGTCGCGGCTCCCCGGCCGATCGCCGCGCCCCGCCTCGTGCCGCTCGAGGTCGTCGAGAACGCGGCGCTGGTGTGCGAGCGGGTCACCATCATGGAGCTCCGCGAGAACATGTGCCGCTGGCCGCTCGGCGATCCCAGCCAGGCCGAGTTCCGCTTCTGCGGCGGCCGTTCGTCGCCCGGCGACGCGTACTGCAGCCATCACGCGGCGATCGCCTACCAGCCGGCGCATGACCGGCGGCGCGACCGCCGCCCGGCTCCGGCCCTGACGCACTGACGTCTTCGCTGGCCGACAGCCCTGCCGGGCTGCGGTCAGCGTCCGCAGTCGGTGACGCGACGGACCGGGCTTCGGCCCGGTCTTTTTGTTTCGGCTCCGCTATGGCTGCGGCCGATCGGCGAACCTGGCGCGTGTCGGCTCCCGTCCCCGCCCGCTGCGAGCTCGGCCCGCCGTGTTCGGGTCCGGTCATGAGCCCCGTAGTCTCGCCTGAGAGTGAGACGCCGATGATCGCTACTGCTGGCGCGCGAACGTCTCGTCGAACGAATAGCCGGCGCCACGAACCGTCCGGATCGGATCCGGTTTCCGGCCGCGATTGATCGCCTTGCGCAAGCGGCCCACATGGACGTCCACCGTCCGCTCGTCGACATAGACGTCGCGGCCCCAGACGCCATCGAGCAGTTGCTCCCGGGTGAAGACCCGCCCGGCCGACTGCATCAGAAATTCGAGCAACCGGAACTCCGTCGGTCCGAGATGGACCTCCCGGGCGTGGCGACGCACGCGGCGGTTTTCGCGGTCGAGCTCGATGTCGCCCGCCTTCAGCGTTCGCGAGACGTGCTCGGGTTTGACCCGGCGCAACAAGGCGCGGACACGGGCGAGGAGCTCCGGCACCGAGAACGGCTTCACGACGTAATCATCCGCGCCGGTCGCGAGACCGCGAATGCGTTCGCCTTCCTCGCCTCGCGCAGTAAGCATGATGACCGGAAGCAGTTCGGTCTCGCGCCGCGTGCGCAGCCTCCGGCATATTTCGATGCCCGACACGCCCGGCAGCATCCAGTCGAGCAACAGCAGGTCGGGCGGCGACTCCCGCAGCCGGATCTCGGCCTCGTCGCCACGCGCGACGGTGTCCACGTCGTAGCCTTCAGCCTCGAGATTGT
The DNA here is from genome assembly GCF_045505405.1 of Hansschlegelia beijingensis. GTDB lineage: Bacteria > Pseudomonadota > Alphaproteobacteria > Rhizobiales > Methylopilaceae > Methylopila > Methylopila beijingensis_A. The sequence goes on from NZ_JBJKEX010000143.1 coordinate 1,154, forward strand.
AGCGGAGGAGCGTCGTCAGGGCCTCTTCGTCCTCGACGATCATGACGCGCGGCTTCATCGGGGCCCCCGTCAGCGGCCGAAGTCGATGGCGGTGGCGCTGGTGAGATCGGCCTTCGGCCGTTCGTCGGTGAGCGGCACGCCATGAACGAGGTAATAGACCGTCTCGGCCACGTTGGTGGCGTGGTCTCCGATCCGCTCGATGTTCTTCGCGCAGAAAAGCAGATGGGCGCAGAAGCCGATATTGCGCGGATCCTCCATCATGTAGGTCAGGAGTTCGCGGAACAGCGAATTGTACAGCGCGTCGATCTCTCCGTCGCGGTTCCAGACCTCGATCGCCTTGGTCTCGTCGCGACGCGTATAGGCGTCGAGCACGTCCTTGAGCTGCGCGAGCGTCAAATCCGAGATGTGCGCGACGCCGCCGGCGAGCTTGGGAGGCTGGAACTGCCCCTCGAGCGCGACCACGCGCTTCGCGATGTTCTTCGCAAGGTCGCCGATCCGCTCCAGGTCATTGGCGATGCGCAGCGCCGCCACCACCTCGCGCAGGTCGATGGCGACCGGCGCGCGCCGGGCGATCGTGCGGATCGCGTTCTCCTCGACCTCGGCCTGGAGGCGGTCGATCGAGCGGTCCCATTCGATCACCCGCTTGGCCAGCGCCGTGTCGCGCCGCAGAAGGGCGTCGATCGACTCTGCGACCAGCTTCTCGCAGAGACCGCCCATCTCGGCGAGCTTGTCGCCAAGCTCCTTGAGGTCGGCGTCGAACGCGCTGACGATATGGTCGGTCATGGACTTGGTGCTCTCATCTACGTTGAAGCCGAGACGTCTCAACATCTCAGCCGAAGCGGCCCGTGATGTAGTCCTGCGTGCGTCGGTCATGAGGGCTCATGAAGATCTGCTCGGTCTCGCCGAATTCGACGAGTTCGCCGAGATACATGAACGCGGTGTACTCTGAGGTGCGCGACGCCTGCTGCATGTTGTGGGTGACGATCGCGATCGTATAGTCGGCCTTGAGCTCGTCGATCAGCTCCTCGATCTTGGCGGTCGAGATCGGATCGAGCGCCGAGCATGGCTCGTCGAGGAGGATCACCTCCGGTCGCACCGCGATGCTGCGGGCGATGCAGAGCCGCTGCTGCTGGCCGCCCGACAGGCTGAGTCCGCTGGCGTCCAGCTTGTCCTTGACCTCGTTCCACAGCGCCGCGCGCTTGAGCGCCGCCTCGACGCGGCCGTCGAGCTCCGACTTCGAGATTGTCTCGTACAGGCGGACGCCGAAGGCGATGTTTTCATAGATCGACATCGGGAACGGCGTCGGCTTCTGGAACACCATCCCGACGCGCGACCGCAGCAGGTTGAGGTCGAGCTTGGGCGACAGGATGTCGATGCCGTCGAGCAGCACCTCTCCCTCGGCGCGCTGCTTCGGATAGAGGTCATACATTCGGTTGAGGACCCGCAGCAGCGTGGACTTGCCGCAGCCCGAGGGACCGATGAAGGCGGTCACCTTGCGTTCGTAGATCGGCAGGTCGATGCCCTTGAGGGCGATCGAGTCCCCATAGAAGAACTTGAGGTCCCGGACGGTGATCTTCTCAGCCTGGCCGGCGCCGACATGAACCTTCGGCTGGGCGGCCGACCGGGCGGCGGACACGGGGGCGATCATGGCCGCGCGCGCGACATCAGTGCTGGTCATTTCCGACTCCCGGCTGCGAGGATACGGGCGGCGATCGAGAGCGTGAGCACCGCGAGGGTGATGAGCAGCGCGCCGGTCCAGGCGAGTTGCTGCCAGTCAGTGTAGGGGCTTAGGGCGAACTGGAAGATCACGACCGGCAGGCTCGCCATCGGAGCGTTGAGGTCCGAGCTCCAGAACTGGTTGTTGAGCGCGGTGAACAGCAGCGGCGCCGTCTCGCCCGAGACGCGGGCGATCGCGAGCAGCACGCCTGTGATCATTCCGGCGCGCGCAGCCCGATAGGCGATCCGCTGGATCACGACCGCCCGCGGCAGGCCGAGCGCCGAAGCGGCTTCGCGAAGCTGGTTGGGCACCAGGTTCAGCATGTCTTCGGTGGTCCGCACCACGACCGGAACCACGAGAATCGCCAGCGCGAGCGCGCCCGCAAGGGCAGAGAAATTGCCCATCTGGATCACCACGACCTCATAGACGAACAGGCCGATGACGATCGAGGGCGCGCTCAGCAGGATGTCGTTGATGAACCGCACCGTGGTGGTGAGGCGGTTGTGGCGGCCGTACTCGGCCATGTAGGTGCCCGCCAGAATGCCGATCGGGGTGCCGACCGCGACGCCGATCGCCGTCATGATCAGGCTTCCCACGATCGCGTTCAGGAGACCGCCCTGGGAGCCGGGAGGCGGGGTCGATTGCGTGAAGACGTCAAGCGACAGGCCGCCGACGCCCTTGAACACGAGGGTGGACAGGATCGCGAGCAGCCAGAGGAGCCCGAAGGCGGCGGCGGCGAGCGAAAGGCTCATCATGACGAAGTTCAGGCGACGCCGGCGCATATAGCGCGGGCGGCTCGCGGAGTGGGCGACGGGCGCCGGGAGCGACATCGGTCAGGACCCTTGCTGGCGCTCGAGGCGCAGCAGCATGAGCCGCGCGATCGCAAGCACGATGAAGGTGATGATGAAGAGGATGAGGCCGAGCGCGATCAGCGACGAGGTGTAGAGTTCGCCGACCGCTTCCGTGAACTCGTTCGCGATCGAGGCGGAGATTGTCGTTCCCGGCGCGAGGATCGAGCCGGAGATCCGGTGCGCGTTGCCGATCACGAAGGTCACCGCCATCGTCTCTCCCAGCGCGCGGCCGAGCCCGAGCATGACGCCGCCCACGAGGCCGACCCGGGTGTACGGGATGACGATCCGGCGGATCACCTCCCAGCGCGTGCAGCCGACGCCGTAGGCCGCCTCCTTCAGCACCGCCGGGACGGTCTCGAACACGTCGCGCGAGACCGAGGTGACGAAGGGAAGGACCATGATGGCCAGGATCAGGCCGGCCGTGAGGATGCCGATGCCGTAGGGAGGTCCGGCGAACATCGTCGAGAGGATCGGCACCGAGCCGAAGGTCGAGATCAGCGCGGGCTGCAGCGTCGCCTGCAGGAAGGGCGCGAACACGAACAGGCCCCAGATCCCGTAGATGATGCTCGGGATGCCGGCGAGCAGCTCGATCGCCACCCCGATCGGCCGGCGCAGAACGGGCGGGCAAAGCTCGGTCAGGAAGATCGCGATCCCCAGGCCGACCGGAACCGCGATCAGCATCGCGATCAGCGAGGTCACGACCGTTCCATAGATGGGCGCCAGCGCGCCGAACTTCTCGGTGACCGGGTTCCAGCTCTCGGTCGTGAGGAAGTCGATCCCGAAGGTGGAGAGCGCCAGCCATGCGCCGATCACCAGCGCGAGGATCACTCCGCTCAATATGCCGAGCACCGCCAGCGCCGAGGCGCGCGTCAGATGCCGGAAGACGTTGTCCTTGAGGCGGAAGGAGCGCAGGCGGCTCGCGCGCGCGGCGTCCGGCTTAAGCAACAATGTCGGCGCTTGCAGCGACGCGTCGGTCATGCGGGCTGGTCTCGAGCAGGAAGGGAGGGAGGGAGGAGAGCGGAGGCGACTTGGGGCCGCCTCCGCGGAGAGCCGCTAAAGGCTCAATTCGTGGCCGAGTACAGCGCCTGCCCGTCGGCGCCCTTGATCTCCTTCGCCCAGACGCTCTGGACCTCGGAGACCACCTTCTCCGGCATCGGGATGTAATCCAGCGCCTCAGCCATTTCCGCGCCGCCCTTATAGGCCCAGGCGAAGAACTTGAGCGCCTCGGTCGCGGCGGCCGGATCCTTCGGCTGCTTGTGGATCAGGATGAAGGTGGCGGCCGTGATCGGCCAGCTGTCGGCGCCCGGCTCGTCCGTGAGGATGATGCCGAAGCCCGGCTCGGCATTCCAGTCGGCGTTGGCCGCAGCCGCCTGGAACGACTTGATCACGGGTTCGACGGCCTTGCCGTCCTTGTTGATCATCTTGGCGTGGGCGAGCTTGTTCTGCTTGGCGTAGGCGTATTCGACATAGCCGATGGAGCCCTTGGTCTGGGCGACATAGTTGGCGACGCCCTCATTGCCCTTGCCGCCGAGGCCGGTCGGCCACTGGACGGCGGTCGCGGAGCCGACCTTCTCCTTCCATTCCGGGGAGACCTTGGAGAGGTAGTTGGTGAAGTTGAAGGTCGTGCCCGAACCGTCCGAGCGATGCACGATCGCGATCGCGCTGGAGGGCAGCTTGGCCTCGGGGTTGAGCTTCTTGATCGCCGGATCGTCCCAGCTCTTGATGTCGCCCATGAAGATCTTCGCCAGCGTCGGGCCGTCGAGGGTCAGGTCGCCGGGGCCGACGCCCTCGACGTTCATGACCGGCACGATGCCGCCCATCACCATCGGAAACTGGACGAGACCGGCCTTGTCGAGCTGATCGCCCTTCAGGGGAGCGTCGGTGGCCCCGAAGGTCACGGTCTTGGCCTGGATCTGCTTGATCCCGCCGCCGGAGCCGATCGACTGGTAGTTCAGGCCGACGCCGGTCTCCTTCTTATAGGCCTCGGCCCACTTGGCGTAGACCGGGTACGGGAAGGTCGCGCCGGCGCCGGAGATGTCGAGCGCCGAGGCCGGCGCCGCCATCAGCATCGTAGCGGCGACCGCTCCGAGAATTCGAGTGAGCTTCACGATCTGCTCCTGCTGCGTTCGTCGAAGAGAGCTTTGGCCGACGGCCGCGGGGTTCGCGATCGAGGCTGCCGGAGGTCTACCGCTCCAGCGCAACTCTTCTATGACGCCGACATGACAGCTGGATGACGGCCGAGGCCCCAAGAGGATGAGGCTTATCCGGCCTGTTTGAGCGGGAGCTCCGATGCGTCGTGCGGCTCGTCTTCCGCGCGAGCGAGCGCAACCGTGAAGCTCGCCCCCTGCCCCGGGACGCTGTCGATCAGCAGGCGTCCGCCGTGACGCTGCACAATGTGCTTCACGAGCGCGAGCCCGAGCCCTGTCCCGCCCTTGTCGCGGCTCTCCGCCACGTCGACGCGGTAGAACCGCTCGGTCAGACGCGGCAGATGCTCGGGGGCGACGCCGGGGCCGTAGTCGCGCACGACCAGCAACGCGGCGTCCCCGACACCACGTCGGACCGAGACGTCCACCTTGCCGCCGGACTGCCCGTACTTGATCGCGTTCTCGGTCAGGTTCTCGGCGACCCTGATGAGCTCGTCGCGGTCGCCGTGAACGAAGACGGCTTCGGGATCGACCGTCAGCCGAAGTTCGACGCTGCGCTCCTCCGCAAGGGGCCCCAAGGCGTCCGTCACCCCGCGGGCGAGCGCAGAAAGATCGACCAGCGCGCGTGGGCGAACATGCGCCTTCAGCTCGATCCGGGACAGCGACAGCAGATCGTCGATCAGCCGGGACATTCGGTTCGCCTGCGCGCGCATGATCGTCAGAAAGCGCTCGCGCGCGTCGGGATCGCTGCGGGCGGGGCCTTGCAGGGTCTCGATGAAGCCGAGCAGGGAGGCGAGCGGCGTGCGCAGCTCATGGCTGGCGTTGGCGACGAAGTCGGCCCGCATCTTCTCCGACCGCCGCTGCTCGGTGAGATCGCGCAGCGTGACGATGATCGTGAATGGCTGGCGCGGGCTCACGCCGCCGGCTGCGACATGCGCTTCGCGCCACCGCTCGACCGGGACCCGCTCCATATAGGAGACGACCTGCGGCTCCGCCGACGCCGAGACGGCCCGGACCGCATCCAGGACTTCCGGCGCCCTGAGCGCGAAAGAGACCGGCTCGCCTGTGCGGATTTCGCCCAGCGCGGCCGTCGCGTGCTCGTTGAAGGCGAGCACGAGCCCGCGACGATCGAGCACCAGAACGGGTTCCGGCAGTCCTGACAGGATGGCCCTGGATTCCGGCCGGACCAGTCCGGCGATCGCGTCATCGGGAGCGGCGACGCCCCGCCGCCGGCGCCACGAACGTCGCCGCCAGCGACGCCTCC
>NZ_JBJKEX010000144.1:0-7095 GCF_045505405.1 Hansschlegelia beijingensis
GGAGGCGCGTCGCGCGGCCTGAGGCGTTCCGCTCACACGCTGCCGACGGTCTTGAGCCGCGCGCGCGGATGCACCTCGTTCTGCGACATCACCGGGGTCTGGGCGCGGAAGCGCTCGACGATCGAGCGCACGAAGGGACGCGCCGCCGCCGAGGTCAGCAGCACCGGCGCCTCGCCCATCCTCGCCGCGTCCTCGAAGCGGTCGCGCACCGCGGCGATGAACTCGTGCAGCTTGGAGGGGGCCATCGCGAGGCTCTTCTCCTCGCCGGTCCCGACGATCGACTCCGCGAAAGCCTGCTCCCAGGCGGGCGACAGCGCGATCAGCGGGAGGTAGCCGCCGAAGGACTGATGCTGCGCGCAAAGCTGGCGCGACAGGCGGGCGCGCACATGCTCCACGATCTGCGCCGGCGAGCGGGTGTAGCCGACCGCCTCCGCGACGCCTTCGAGGATCGTGCCGAGGTCGCGGATCGAGACCCGCTCGGCCAGCAGCAGCTGCAGCACGCGCTGCACCACGGTGGTCGAGATCTGGCTCGGGATCAGGTCGTCGACCAGCTTGCGCTGCTCCTGCGGCAGCTCCTTCAGAAGCTTCGCCACCTCGCCATAGGACAGCAGGTCCGGCATGTTGGCCTTGATGATCTCGCTGAGATGCGTCGAGAGCACCGTGGTGGCGTCCACCACCGTGTGGCCGCGGATATTGGCCTCCTCGCGCAGCGACGCGTCCACCCAGGTGGCCGGCAGGCCGAAGGTCGGCTCCACGGTGTGGACGCCCGGCAGGTCGACCTGGCCGCCGGACGGGTCCATGACCATGAACTGGCTCGGATAGACCGACCCGGAGCCGGCTTCGACCTCCTTGACCTTCACCGCATAGGCGTTGGGCGCGAGCTGCAGATTGTCGAGCAGCCGGACCTGAGGCATCAGGAAGCCCATGTCGCCCGCGATCGTGCGCCTCAGCGCCTTGATCTGTTCGGTGAGCTTGTCCGGCCCCTCGGAGGCGTCGACCAGCGGCAGCAGCGCATAGCCGAGCTCGATCTTGACGTCGTCCATGCGGAGCGCCGCCGACACCGGCTCCTCCGCCGCCGCGCCCCCGGTCGCCTCGCGGGCGATCTTGGCCGAGCTCGAGCGCGCGGTTCGCCTTGTCGGCCCGCCAGGCCAGCCAGCCGGCGCCGGCCGCGAGCCCCGCGAACGGTATCAGCGGAATGCCCGGCAGCAGCGCCATCACGCCCATGACCGCGGCCGACAGGCCCAGCGCTTTGGGATAGCCCGAGAGCTGCCGCACCAGCGCCCGGTCGGCCGAGCCGCTCACGCCGGCCTTCGAGACCAGCAGGCCTGCGGCGGTCGAGACCACCAGCGCCGGAATCTGGCTGACCAGGCCGTCGCCGACCGAGAGCAGCGTGTAGGAATGCGCAGCTTCCGAGAAGCTGAGCCCGTTCTGGGCGATGCCGATGATCATGCCGCCGAGCACGTTGACGAACACGATCAGCAGGCCGGCGATGGCGTCGCCGCGCACGAACTTCGAGGCGCCGTCCATCGCGCCGAAGAAGGTGCTTTCGTCCTCGAGCTCCTTGCGGCGGGTCTTGGCCGTGGTCTCGTCGATCAGCCCCGCCGACAGGTCGGCGTCGATCGCCATCTGCTTGCCCGGCATGGCGTCGAGGGTAAAGCGCGCCGCGACCTCGGCGATGCGGCCGGAGCCCTTGGTGATGACCACGAAGTTCACGATCACCAGGATCGCGAACACGATGATGCCGATGACGAAATTGCCGCCCATCACGAAGGCGCCGAAGGCCTCGATGACGTGGCCAGCGGCGTCGGTCCCTTCATGGCCGTGCGCCAGGATCAGCCGGGTGGAGGCGAGGTTGAGCGCCAGCCGCAGCATGGTGGAGACCAGCAGCACCGTCGGGAACGCCGAGAACTCGAGCGGCTTCTCGATGAACAGCGCCGTCATCAGGATCAGCACGGAGAGGATGATCGAGATCGCGAGCAGCAGGTCGAGCAGCAGCGCCGGCAGCGGCACGATCAGGACGCACAGGATGACCAGGACGCCGACCGCGAGCCCGATGTCGCCGCGGCGCACGACGTCCCAGGCTTTGGCGAGGCCGGCAGGCAACGTGACGCCCGTACTCCGCGCGGCGGGGGCTTTCGCCCCGCCGACGACCGTCACGTCCGACATCCACGCCCCCGCATTCTGCGAACCTAGTAGGCAGAAAATGCCCACCGCATGGTTAGCGCGAGGTTAACAGCCGGCTTCGGATCTCCCGGAATCGGAGCCCGGGACGGCGACGCGCGGGGTTGCGGCGGTTAAGAGTTGCATAAGTTCCGGCCGTCTCCGACGATGGCGAGACTCCTTCTCCCGGGCCTTCGCCCTCAGCCGGAGCAGGTCTGACATGGCGCCGAACTTCGCCTCCGGGCTGATCTTCGTCGGGGCGCTCGCGGTCGCGGCCTGGAGCCCGACGGCCGGCGCCAGCGAGGATTCGCGCTACGCCTCCGTGGAGGCCCAGCGCGCGGTGGCGTCCGCCTGCGCGTCGTCCGCGCCCTTCGTCGTCCTCGACACGTTCGCCCTGCTGAAGCCGGTCAACATCGACGACGAGCTCGGTGAGACGAACGAGGACGGAGGGTCGCGCATCGGCCACGGCGACGTCGTCGCGGCCATCGTCTCCGCCTCGCACCCCGCGATCGCGCCCTATCAGATCGATCCCGTGTTCAACGTGCGCACGCTCGCGCGGGATTTCAGGCGGCTCGCGGACGACATCGAGGGCGGCCGCGTCCCGAAGCCGGCTGCGGTGGTCAGCGCGATCGTGCTGCCCGTCTCGCTCCGCGAGGTGAACGCGCGCGCAGGGATGCGCCCCGTTCCGGCTTCCGAGATCTCCGTTCGCCGCGACGAGGTGCGCGCGCTCGTGACGGGCCGCGGCGCGCCCGGCAACCCTTACGCGGAGATCGACCGTCAGCTCGCCCGGCTACGGGCCGGCGGAACGCCTGTCTTCGTCGCGGCCGGGAACACGGGGCCGGACGACCTGTTCAACGTGCTCGCGCTGTCGGACGGCGTCTACGCGGTCGGCGCGCTCGACCGGGAGGGCCGCGAGGCCGGCTACACCAGCGCGCCCGACCTCGTCTCCGTCTGGAGCAATGGCTATGTGGTCCTGACCGACACGGCGGAGGGCGTCAGCGTCAGCGGCGGACGCAGGGTCGAGCTTCCGGGCGCCAGCCTTCCGGAAGAGCGTCAGGCGATCGAGGCCTTCGCGGGCAGGAAGGCCCGCGAAGTCGTGCTCGAGGTGCCGCACGAGATCGCCTCCCTGCCGCGCGCGGCGCCGGTCTATCTGCGGACCCGCTACATGCACGCGGCGATGCAGCCGGGGCTCTATCGGACCGAGGATCTGCTGGCGGCCTACGGCTACCCGCGGGACTCGGGCAACTTCGTCCGGGCGCTCGAGCAGGGCCCCTACATGCACTTCCCCTCCGACACGATCTTCGCCGTCGACGTGGACGGCGCGCTGCGCTTCGATCCTCTGGGGGACGGCACGCCGGGGCAGGTCAAGCTCCAGGACGCGACCTCGTTCGCCGCGCCGAACGTGTGCGCGGCGGAAGCGGGCGATGGCGGCCCCCGGCTCACCGCCGCGGCCCGGGAATGAGGCCGGCGGCCTAGTCGCTCAGAAAGCTCGACCCGACGCTGACGCTGAAGGCGATGATCACCGTGTTGAACACGAAGGAGATCACGCCGTGGACGAGCGTCAGGCGGCGCATCTCGCTCGATTGCGTCGCCGTGTCGGACACCTGGAACGTCATGCCCACCGTGAACGCGTAATAGGCGAAGTCGATGAAGCGAGGCGGCTCCTCGCCGGGGAAGTCGATGTCGGGCTTGTCGGCGCCGCGGGCGAAGGCGCTGTGGGCGTAATGCGCGGCGAACGCCGTGTGCAGCAGCGTCCATGAGCAGGCGATGGTGAACGCGGCGAGCGAGAGGATGGTCGGGCTCGACTTGTCCGAGACCATCGCGAAGATCGCGATGAAGCTCGCCCCCACGGCGGCGGTGAGGATCAGCGTCAGCGCCCAGCGGCCCTCGTCCTCGCGTTCCGCCCAGCTCTGGATCTCCCCGGCGGAGGCCGGCAGCAGCAGCCACCATACGCGCGCCGTATAGGCCAGCGCCGCGGCGTCCCATCCGGTGACGGCGGCCGCCGAGGAGGGCGCGATCGTCCCCGCGGCTGCTCCGACCAGAAGTCCGACGAGCGCGCAGGACGCGAGCCGCAGTCCATGCTGCTTCCAGGCCCTCACGCTCGCTCCTTCGCCATTCCACTTCGCGCGCCATTTAGGGCGCGGTGTATAGTGCGCCCCGGGAATAGCTGGAGTACGCCCCCTATGTCGCTGCGCGTCTACGTCGTTCTGCTCTGCCTGGTGGCGCTGCCCTGCGTGCTGTTCCTCGACTACGTGCTGCCGCGGCACGACGTGGTCCGAATCGTCAACACCGAGGTCAAACGCGTCGATCCGAAGGGTCGCTCGGTCGGGGATCAGCGCGAGCCGGGCTCGGACGTCTATTACATCTACGCCGAGGACCTCGAGACCAAGAAACCGCACGTCTACCGCAACGAGGACACCGGCTGGGGCTTCCCGTTCTACTTCAAGTTCAACAGCGCCGACGTGCAGGCGATCGCGTCCTCGATCGCCTCGGAGAAGGGCGTCGCGCGGATCACGAAGTATGGCTGGCGGATCAACCTCTTCTCGATGTTCCCGAACGCCGTCAAGGTTCGCCGCTGGGATCCGGCGGACGCCGTCATTCCGTGGTTCAATATCGTCTTCTTCTCTCTCCTCGGCGCGGCCGCGCTCTATATCGCCATCAGGATCCGGCGCCGCCGTTCGACCTGAGCCGCGGGCGCATGGGGCAGGGAGGCATCAATGGCCGACAAACTGACCGAGAACCGGGCGATGAGTGATCTGCTCGCCAAGAACTGGTGGGCGATCGCGCTGCGCGGCGTGCTGGCGATCATCGTCGGGCTGATCGCGCTGGCCGCTCCGGGACTGGCGCTGCTCTCCTTCGCGCTGGTGTTCGCCGCCTATCTGATCGCGGACGGCCTGGTGGGCGTCACCAGCGCGATCTGGGCGGCGCGCAGTCATGAGCGCTGGGGGCTGCTGCTCGCGGAGGGCGTGCTCAACCTCGTGGTCGGCCTGGTCGCCGCCTTCTTCCCTCTGGCGGCGGTGATGGCCTTCGCGCTGCTCGCAGCCTTCTGGGCGCTGGTCACGGGCGGCCTGATGCTGGCCTCCGCCTATTCGCTGACGGCCGAGCATGGCCGATGGTGGATGGTCCTCTCCGGGGTCGTCTCGATCGTGTTCGGCATCGCGCTGCTGATCGCGCCGCTGCTGGGCGCGGTGGTTCTGACATGGTGGTTCGCCGGTTACGCGCTGGCGTTCGGGGCCTTCATGCTCGTCCTCGCCTTCCGCCTGCGGCGGGAAAGTCGCCACAAGACCACCGTCTCGCCCGACGCGTCCCCCCGGGTGTAAGCCGGCGGCGAATCAGTCCATCTGACGCCTGCCGCCTTCAAGGGGCGCGTCGCTCGCGGCAACGCCGCCCCTTCTAGAGGTAAGTCCGCATGGGCGGCGTCGCTCTTCTGGCGCTTCAGGCGATCGTCTATTTCGGCGTGATGGCGGCCCTGCTCAGGGCGCGCCGGGTCTATGGCGTGGGCCTGTTCGTCTGCGCCCTCGGCGTGATGCACTTTCTCGAGACCTATCTGGCCGCGGTGTTCTTCATCGAGTTGCCGTTCGGGCTGCTGTCGCCCGGCTCGACCGTGCTGTTCTCCGGCAAGCTGATGATGTTCCTGCTGCTCTACATCCGCGAGGACGCGGAGACGGTGCGGCAGCCGATCTACGGCCTGTTCATCGGCAACCTTCTGCTGGTCGTGCTGGCGCTGATCCTGCGCCTGCACACCACGGTGGTCCATCTGCCCGGAGACGCGCCGAACCTGCAGTTCGTCGACCAGATGGGCGTGCTGATGGTGTGGGGCACGCTGCTGCTCTTCATCGACTGCATCGCGCTCATCCTGCTCTACGAGAACCTCGCGCGCCGGCTGAGGCGCAACGTCGTGCTCGCGGCCTTCCTCAGCGCGGCCGCCGTGCTGAGCTTCGACCAGATCGCCTTCTATCCGGCGCTCAGGCTCACCAGTGGCGTGCCGTTCTCCGCCCTGACCGGGGGCTGGGTGGCGAAGATCGGCGCGGCGGCGCTCTACAGCGTGCTGATCGGCGTCTACCTTCGCTGGATCGAGAGGGACGGCCAGCGGCGCGGCCCGCGGCGGCTCCGCGACGTGTTCGAGACGCTCACCTACCGGAGCCGCTACGAGGATCTTCTCCGACGCTCGCTGATCGACGAACTGACCGGGGTCCGTAACCGCAGCGCCTTCGAGCAGATGTGCCGCGACTGGCTGGAGCGGCCCTCGCCCGATGGACAGGCGGTGACGCTGGCGATGATCGACATCGACCGCTTCAAGGCGATCAATGACGGTCTCGGCCACGCCGCCGGCGACGAGGTGCTGCGCAATGTGGGCAAGACGCTCGAGGCCAACATGCGGCCGGGCGATCTCGTCTTCCGCTATGGCGGCGAGGAGTTCGCGCTGCTGCTGAAGGGCCTCTCGCACACTGAGGCCCTGGCCTTCGCCGACCGGGTGAGGCGGGCTGTCGCCTCGGAGGTCCGCGCGGTCGACGGCGCGTCCGTGACGGTCAGCATCGGCGTCGCGAGCTCCGCCTTCGGAGGCGGAAACCTGCGCAGCCTGCTCGACCGGGCGGACCAGCGGCTCTACGAGGCGAAGCGGCGCGGGCGCGACCGGGTCGTCGGCGACGCCCCGCCGCGGCTCACCATCGCCGACTGAAGCGTCGCCTCAGGCGGCCGCCACTCCGGCCTGCGGGGGCGGCACCGGGAAGCCTTCGTCGTCATACTGGTTGAGCTTGTTCCTGAGCGTCCGGATCGAGATGCCCAGGATGTTGGCCGCGTGGGTGCGGTTGCCGCGGGTGTGGCCGAGCGTGTCGATGATGAGGTCGCGCTCGACAGGCGTGAGATCGAGCCCGCGGGCACGCGTTCCGGCGCGAGCGTCACCAGGATCACGCCTGCGGCGGCGGAGGTCAGCAG
>NZ_JBJKEX010000145.1:0-7068 GCF_045505405.1 Hansschlegelia beijingensis
GCCGCCAGGAATAGAACGAGGTCAGCAGGGCCGCCGTGACCGTCATGATGAAGGCGTAGGTCCCGAGCAGGGATACCGGCCGCTCCGGCCGGTCCGACGTCACCCACACGTCCACCGAGCGCCCGCCGGACTGCATCGTGACCGCAAGCGGGTCCGTCGAGCTCGAGACCCGGGCGAAGCCGCCCGGCATCACGCTCCAGCCGTCCGCGTGGCGCGCGAGGTAGACGCGCAGCGTCACCGGCCGCGGCTCGAGCCTGCCTTCGGAGAACATCGGGGCGGTCGAGAGCCCGACGAGCTCCTGCGCGACCACGTTTCCCGGATCGTTCGCAAGGTCGTCGAGCAGCCGCTCGGACGGCGTGCGCCGCATGCCGAGATCGAGCGGGCGGCGATGCTCCTCATCCTCGACCGTCTGCGGAAAGGCGCGCGCGATCGACAGCCGCTCGAGATGCGTCTTGACGTAGTCTCGCTCGGCCTCCTGGCCGCACCACCAGGTCGCGACCGTCGGCAGCCGGAGCTCCTCGTCCAGCAGGGCCTGCGCCAGCGCCGGCTGGAACGCGAGCAGCGCGCGGGTCTCGAGGATTCCCGATCCAAGCGCGTTGACCATCTCGACCGCGCCCGCCCGCACCGCGCGCACGAGCCCGGGCGTTCCGATGCGCGAGCGCGGGTGCAGTTCGAGCGGGTCGGCGAAATCGGCGTCGAGGCGGCGCCACAGCACCCGGATGGGCTTGGCGCCGTCGACGGTCCTGACCACCACGGAGGAGCCGTGGACCGCCAGGTCCCCGCCCTCGAGCAGCAGGAAGCCGAGATAGCGGGCCAGATAGGCGTGCTCGAAATAGGTCTCGTTGTGCGGCCCGGGCGAGAGCACGCCGACCCGCGCGCCGCGGCCGTCATCAAGCGCGTTCAGGGTCTCGCGGAACTTCTGGAAGAAGCCGGCCAGCCGCTGCACCTTCAGGTCGCGGATCAGCTCCGGGAAGGCGCGGGCTGTCGCGACGCGGTTCTCCAGCGCGAAGCCGGCGCCGGACGGCGCCTGGGCGCGGTCGCCGAGCACCCACCAGCGGCCGTCGGGGCCGCGGCCGAGATCGACCGCGATGAAGCGGATCAGCGGCGATCCGGACGCCGCCTGGTTCGCGAGCGGCCGCAGGAATTCGGGATTGCGCCCGAGCAGGGCCGGGGGAAGCACGCCGTCCGTGAGCAGCCGGCGCTCGCCATAGAGGTCGGCTATCAGCCTTTCGAGGAGGAGCGCGCGCTGCGCGAGGCCGGCGGCGAGCTCGGTCCATTCCTGCTGCGCGATGATCAGCGGCGGCTGCGCCAGCGGCCAGGCCCGGACGTCCTCGCCGCCGCGCTCGGGGCCGCCATAGATCCGGTAGTAGACGCCGGCCTCGCGCAGATATTGCGCGGCGCTGGAGAAGCGCAGCTCGCGCTCCGGCTCGTCCATCGCGGCGAGCGCGGCGATCAGCGGGCGGTAGTGCGGCCGCACGCCGCCTTTCGCGTCGACCGCCTCGTCGAAGACGCCCGCCGGCGGCCGGTAGCCGCGGAGCAGGCCCGCGGAGGGCCGTTCATCGGGAACGGATGGCGTCGGCGCGTCGGCGGTTGACGATCGGGGCACCGGCTGGGGCTCCAGGGCGAGCGGGCGGCGTCATGCCGCCCGCCGGCGAAACTTGGCGACCGCGACCGGTCAGCCCGTGAGGCCCGCCGGCCGCCTCAGATCGAGCGTGAGCGGGAATTGGGCGTTGAGCGGCTCGCGGGCCGGCTCGAAGGCTCCGGGCGTATGCCCGATGTCCTGGAAGCGAGCAAGCCGGCGGGCCTCCGCCTCGTATGAATTCACCGGGAAGGAGTCGTAGTTCCGGCCGCCCGGATGGGCGACGTGGTAGACGCAGCCGCCGATCGAGCGCTTCGACCAGCGATCGTAGATGTCGAAGGTCAGCGGCGCGTGCACCGGGGTGGTCGGGTGCAGGCCCGTCGCCGGCTGCCACGCCTTGAAGCGCACGCCGGCGACCATTTCGCCGCTGACGCCCGTGGGCGCGAGCGGCACGAGCCGGCCGTTGCAGGCGACGGCGTGGCGCGCCGGATCGGCGTTCTGGAGCTTCACCTGCAGCCGCTCGACGGACGAGTCGACGAACCGGACCGTGCCGCCGATCGCGCCGGTCTCGCCCATCACGTGCCATGGCTCGAGCGCCTGCCGCAGCTCCAGCGCAAGCCCTTCGCGCTCGATCCGCCCGCAGAACGGGAAGCGGAACTCGGCCTGCGCCTCGAACCATTCGGGCCGCAGCGGATAGCCCGCCCAGCCCAGGTCCGCGAGCACGTCGAGGAAGTCCGCCCACACGAAGGCCGGCAGCATGAAACGGTCGTGCAGCTGCGTGCCCCAGCGGGCGAAGGAGCCTTCCGCCGGCTGTTTCCAGAAGCGGGCGATCAGCGCCCGGATCAGCAACTGCTGCGCGAGGCTCATGCGCGCGTCCGGCGGCATCTCGAAGCCGCGGAACTCGACCAGCCCGAGCCGGCCGGTGGGCCCGTCCGGAGAGTAGAGCTTGTCGATGCAGATCTCGGAGCGATGGGTGTTGCCCGTGACGTCGATCAGCAGGTTGCGGAACAGCCGGTCGACCAGCCAGGGCGGCGGCGGCGCGCCGGCGCCCGGCGGCGGCACGTTCGCCATCGCGATCTCGAGCTCGTAGAGCCCGTCATGGCGCGCCTCGTCGACGCGGGGCGCCTGGCTGGTCGGGCCGATGAACAGGCCGGAGAACAGGTAGGACAGCGACGGATGGCGCTGCCAATGCAGGATCAGCGACTTCAGCAGGTCGGGGCGGCGCAGGAAGGGGCTGTCGAGCGGCGTCGCGCCGCCGACGACGACATGGTTGCCGCCGCCGGTGCCGGAATGCTTGCCGTCGATCATGAACTTGTCGGCGCCGAGCCGCGACAGCCGCGCCTCCTCATAGACGCCGGTGGTGATCGCCACCGCCTCGCGCCACGAGCCGGCAGGATGCACGTTGACCTCGATGACGCCCGGATCGGGCGCGACCCGGATGACGTTGACGCGCGGGTCGGGCGGCGGCGCGTAGCCCTCGATCTGGATCGGCAGGCCCTGCGCCTCGGCCGCGCCCTCGATCGCCGTCAGCAGATCCAGATAGGCCTCGATCGACTCCATCGGCGGGATGAAGACCGAGAGCTTGCCGTCGCGCGGCTCGACGGTCAGCGCCGTGCGCACATAGCCGACGATCTCGTCCTGCGCGGCCGGCAGCGCCGCAGCGGCGGAGGGCTGCTCCGGAACGCGGATCTGCCGCTGCTCGTGGCCCAGCGCGATCTGGTCCGGGTCGGGCAGCGGGTCGAGCGGCCGCGTCGGATCGGCCGGGAAGAAGTAGGGGAACTCGGACTTCGTCAGATAGGACAGCGAGCCGAGCGGCAGGCGATAGCCGACCGGACTGTCGCCGGGGCTGAGGAACAGCTTGTCGCGGCGCGTCGACCAGCGCTCCGAGACCCAGCGGATCGCCGGCGCGGCCTGCCAGGGCTGGATGGGCAGCACGTAGCCGGTCGGCGCATTGAGCCCGCGGTCGAACACGCGGGCGATGCGGGCGCGCTCCTCCGGGTCGGCGAGCCTGGAATTGGAAGGGTCCACGTTGTCCGGAAGCTGCGCCTCGCGCGTCAGCCAGTACGCCGGGTCCTCATAGGCCGCCGTGACGTTCGCGGCCGGCACGCCGAGCCGCGTGGCGACCTCGGTCGCGAGCGTCTCGGCCGCGTGGGCGTCCACGGCGTTCGAGGCGCGCTCGCGGGCGATCAGCTCGGCGTTCTTCCAGATCGGCTTGCCGTCCTTCCGCCAGTACAGCGAGAAGGTCCAGCGCGGCAGGGTCTCGCCCGGATACCACTTGCCCTGGCCGTAATGCAGGAAGCCGCCGGGCGCGAAGCGGTCGCGCAGCCGGCGGATCAGCTCGTCCGCCAGCGCCCGCTTCTGCGGTCCCGTGGCGTCGGCGTTCCACTCGGGCGACTGGAAGTCGTCGATCGAGACGAAGGTCGGCTCGCCGCCCATGGTGAGCCGCACGTCGTTGCGGACGAGCTCGGCGTCGACCGCCTCGCCCAGCCGGTCGAGCTCCTTCCAGCTTTCCTCGGAGAACGGATAGGAGACGCGCGGCCGCTCCGCGATGCGGGCGACCGACATGGAGAAATCGAACTCGACCTCCGCATAGCCGGCGGCGCCCGAGATCGGCGCGGCCGAGCGGTAGTGCGGCGTCGCCGCGAGCGGCACATGGCTTTCGCCGGTCAGCAGGCCGGAGGTGGGATCGAGCCCGATCCAGCCGGCGCCCGGCAGATAGACCTCCGTCCAGGCGTGCAGGTCGGTGAAATCGTGGTCCGTGCCGGGCGGCCCGTCGAGGGCGACGAGGTCCGGCTTCAGCTGGATCAGGTAGCCGGACACGAAGCGCGCCGCGAAGCCGAGATTGCGCAGCACGTGGACCAGCAGCCAGGTCGAATCGCGGCAGGAGCCCGACGCCTTCCGGAGCGTCTCCTCCGGCGTCTGCACGCCGGGCTCCATGCGGATCAGGTAGCGGACCGCCTGCGAGACCGTCCGGTTGAGGCCGACCAGAAAGTCGATGGTGCGCGGCTCGCTGCGGTCGAGTCCGGCGAGGAAGGCCTGCAGCTCCGGCCCGGCCGGCGGCGTCTCGAGGTAGGGCGCGAGGTCGGTCCGCAGCGTCTCCTCATACGTGAAGGGCCAGGTCTCCGCGCCCTCCTCGAGGAAGAAGTCGAACGGGTTGTAGACCGTCATGTCGGCGAGAAGATCGACCTCGATCTTCAGCTCCGTGGTCGGCTCGGGGAAGACGACCCGGGCGAGGTAGTTGCCGAACGGGTCCTGCTGCCAGTTGAGGAAGTGGTTCGCCGGCGAAATTTTCAGCGAGAAGGACGGCACGCGGGTGCGCGAATGCGGCGCCGGCCGCAGCCGGATGACCTGCGGCCCAAGGACCACCGGGCGATCGTATTTGTAGTGCGTGACGTGGTGGAGAGCTGCGAGGATCGACATGCGTGGCGCGGCGCTCCGGGTTGGCGGCGTGCAGCTTAGTGGGCTTTCGCGACGCAGCAAGGCTGATCGCGACGGCCGGCAGGGCATGTCCGGAACTGTTTAACGCCCCGCGGCATTGTCGGGCGCCGGACACAAACCGCCGCGTGCAAAGGACGTTCGATGAAACTGTTTTCCTGCCCGTCCTGCGACCAGGTGGTGTTCTTCGAGAACGTCCTGTGCGAGCGCTGCAACCACGCGCTCGGCTACGAGCCGGAGACCAACGCGATGCTGGCGCTGGAGCCGGCCGACGACGGCGGCTGGGTCTCGGTCGGCCGCCACGCGGACGGTAGGCCGTGGCGGTACTGCGAGAACTATGCGCACGGCGCCTGCAACTGGCTGGTGCCGGGCGAGGGCGAGGGCGGCTTCTGCCTCGCCTGCCGGCACAACCTGGTCGTGCCCAATCTGGGCGAGGCCTCCAACGTCGCGCTCTGGCAGAAGATGGAGATCGCCAAGCGCCGGTTGTTCTACACGCTGCTGCGCCTGAACCTGCCGCTCGTGACGCGCGAAGAAGATCCGGAAGGGCTCGGCTTCGAGTTCCTCAGCCACGACCCCGAGAATGGCGTCCACGTCATGACCGGGCACGACAACGGCCTGATCACCATCGCGCTGGCGGAGGCCGACGGCGCCGAGCGCGAGCGCCGCCGCACCTCGATGGGCGAGCCCTACCGCACGCTGCTCGGCCATTTCCGGCACGAGATCGGCCACTGGTACTGGGACCGGCTGGTGCGCGACGGCGGCCGGCTGTCGGCCTGCCGCGCCGTGTTCGGCGACGACTCGCAGGATTACGGCGAGGCGCTGAAGCGGCACTACGCCAACGGGCCCAAGCCCGACTGGCAGCTTCACTTCGTGTCGTCCTACGCGGCCGC
The DNA here is from genome assembly GCF_045505405.1 of Hansschlegelia beijingensis. Classification (GTDB taxonomy): domain Bacteria; phylum Pseudomonadota; class Alphaproteobacteria; order Rhizobiales; family Methylopilaceae; genus Methylopila; species Methylopila beijingensis_A. The sequence goes on from NZ_JBJKEX010000145.1 coordinate 5,905, forward strand.
GCATCCGTGGGAGGACTTCGCCGAGACCTGGGCGCACTACTTCCACATCACCGACACGCTCGACACCGGCCGGGCCTGGGGCTTCGTGGTGAACCCGCGCGAGGACCACGAGGATCTGCTCACCGCGATGATCAATTTCGACGTCTATTCGCCGAACACCACCATGGCGAACATCGCCGAATCCTGGCTCGCGCTGTCGGCGGCGCTGAACGCGCTGAACAGGTCGATGGGCGCGCCTGATCCGTACCCGTTCGTGCTGACCGAGCCGGTGATCCACAAGCTCGGCTTCATCCGCGACCTCGTCCACGGCCGCGTGCCGCAGGACGGCGCCGCCGGCTAGCCCGGGCGCCTGAACCAGAGCCGGACCGCGAAACCGAGGAGCGCGACGGCCGTCGCGGCCGTCGCGGCCCCTTTTCCGGCGCCGGGAAGGCCGATCTGCGCATCCGCGCCTGACAGCCAGAACACCCATAACGTCGTCAGAAGAAGCGCTGTCCAGACCACCAGCGCGCGATCCGTCAAGACCATGACCGAGTCCTCTTCTCCGGGGGGCGGGTCGCCAGCCGATTGATCGCGTCGGGCTCCGGGGCGGCCATAGGCGTCGCGGCGGGAGCCAGGCGTCCCGCAGACCGACGGGCGGCGAGCGTCCAGCTCAGGCCATAGACCGCGAGCAGCGGGAAGTAGTAGCGGGGATAAAGATCGCCGAGCCAACCATACTCGGCGTAGCGCTGGTAGGCGAAGGCGAGGTGGACGGAGAGCGTCGCGACCGTCGCGAGCGTCGCGGCGCGCACCAGCGTGGACGCCACCGGCCGCGCCTCCCGCTCCCGGGGCAGAAAGGCCACGATCGCCGTCGCGCACATCGCCATCAGCAGCGCCAGATGGACGAAGCTGCGCCCAAGCTGCACCGCGAACAGCGACGGCGCGTCGGCCAGATAGGCGGAGAGGCTCACGCGCGGCAGCCTGTCCCAGCCGAATTCGGCGATGTAGTCCTTCAGCATCTGCGTCTGCCCGGCGGTGCTCGGCGCTGGCGAGCCGTAGCTTCGCCACAGGATCAGGTACGGGACGGCCAGCGCCAGGCCGGCTGCCGCCAGAGCGATCAAGCCAATCGAACGATTAGTACCGGTAAGCTTCACGTGTCGCCACGCTTCCACACCCGGCCTATCAACG
>NZ_JBJKEX010000146.1:0-7032 GCF_045505405.1 Hansschlegelia beijingensis
ATCGGGCCGGCGCTCGCCTCCGCCCAGGCCCTCGGCCCCGGCTGGTGGATCGGCGGGGGCCTGCTCGGCGCCTTCATCGTCGCGTCCATCGCCTTCGTGGTGCCGCGCCTCGGCGTCGGTCCGGCGATGGCCTTCGCGATCGCGGCTCAGCTGATCACGGCGGTCGCGCTCGACCATTTCGGGCTGCTCGGGACCGAGCAGCATCCTCTCGGCGCCGCGCGCGCTGCAGGCGTCGTCCTGCTGGTGGCGGGCGCGCTGCTGATCCAGTTCTTCTAGGCGTCCGCCAGGACGACAGGGCCGTGGACGTCTCGCTTTTCGATTTCGAGCTCCCCGAGGAGCTGATCGCCCTCCGGCCGGCCGCGCCGCGCGACGCCGCACGCCTATTGGTCGTGCGGCCCGGCGGGTCGCCCGAGCTCGAGGATCGCCGCGTCTCGGACCTACCTGCGCTGCTCGCTCCCGGAGACGCCCTGGTGGTGAACGCCACCCGGGTCATCCCGGCCCGCCTGCGCGCGCTGCGTCGGCGAGGAGAGGCGGCTGCGCGCGTTGAGCTTCTGCTGCACCAACGGCTCGACGCCGCCCGCTGGCTCGCCTTCGCGCGGCCGGCGAAGAAGCTCGTAGTCGGCGATCGCGTCACGATCGGCGACGACCTCGCCGGGGGGGCCTGTCTGCTGGGCCGCCTGGACGCGACGGTCGAGGCGCGAGGCGAGGGCGGGGAGGTGACGCTCGCCTTCGACCTCGCCGGGCCCGATCTCGACCTCGCCATAGCGTCTGCGGGCGAGCTGCCGCTGCCGCCCTACATCGCCGGCCGCCGCCCCACGGACGAGCGCGATGCGGCGGACTATCAGACCGTCTTCGCCCGCGAACCCGGCGCCGTCGCGGCGCCGACCGCCGGCCTGCATTTCACCCCCGAACTGCTGGCGGCGCTCGACCGCCGCGGCGTCGCCCGCCACGAGACAGTGCTGCATGTCGGCGCCGGCACCTTTCTGCCGGTGAAGGTCGAGGACACCGACGATCATCGGATGCACGCCGAAACCGGCTTCCTCGACGCGGCCACGGCCGAAGCGCTCAACGCCGTCCGCGACGCCGGCGGCAGGATCGTGGCGGTCGGCACGACCGCGGCGCGCTTGCTCGAGAGCGCTGTCGGGGACGACGGCCGCATCGCCGCCTTCTCGGGCCAGACCGACATCTTCATCACCCCCGGCTTCCGCTTCCGCGGGGTGGACGCCCTGCTGACGAACTTCCACCTGCCGCGCTCGACCCTGATGATGCTGATCTCCGCCTTCGCCGGGTTGGACGTCGTGCGGCGGGCCTACGCCCACGCCATCGCCGAACGGTACCGGTTCTATTCCTACGGCGACGCCTGCCTGTTTCTCCCGGAGCGCCGCGCGTGAGCCGCATCCCCTTCCACGTCAACGCCACCGAGGGCGCGGCGCGCGTCGGCGAACTGGTCTTTCCGCGCGGGACGATCCGCACGCCCGCCTTCATGCCGGTCGGGACCGCCGCGACCGTGAAGGCGCTCTATCCCGAACAGGTACGAGCGACCGGCGCCGACGTCGTGCTCGGCAATGTCTATCACCTGATGCTGCGCCCGGGGGCGGAGCGCGTCGCCTCGCTCGGCGGCCTGCACGCCTTCATGCGCTGGCCGCACCCGATCCTGACGGATTCCGGCGGCTTCCAGGTCATGTCGCTCGCCGCGCTGCGGAAGCTCGACAAGGACGGAGTGACCTTCCGTTCGCATCTCGACGGCTCCACGCACCGCCTGACGCCGGAGCGCTCGATCGAGATCCAGAGCCTTCTCGGCTCCGACATCGCGATGCAGTTCGACGAATGCGTGCGGCTGCCTGCGCCGCGCGCGGAGATCGAACGCGCCATGTTGCTGTCGCTCGACTGGGCCGAACGCTCCAAGGCCGCCTTCGGAGCGCCCGAGGGGCGGGCGCTGTTCGGGATCGTGCAGGGCGGCGACGACGCGGCGCTGCGCAGCTTCTCCGCCCGCCGGCTGGTCGAGGTCGGCTTCGACGGCTACGCGGTCGGCGGGCTGGCGGTCGGCGAGCCCCAGGCCACCATGCTCTCGGTTCTCGACGATGTGGTTGCGGAATTGCCCGGCGGGCGGCCGCGCTACCTCATGGGGGTCGGCTCTCCGGACGATCTCCTCAAATGCGTCGCGCGCGGCATCGACATGTTCGACTGCGTGATGCCGACCAGAGCGGGCCGCCACGGCCAGGCTTTCACCCGCTTCGGCAAGATCAACCTGAAGAACGCCCGCCACGCCGACGACCCGCGGCCGCTGGACGAGGAAAGCGACTGCCCCGCGCTCAGGGATTATTCGCGCGCCTATCTCCACCACCTTGTGCGCTCGGGCGAGATCCTCGGCATGATGCTGCTGAGCTGGGCCAACGTCGCCTATTATCAGCAGTTGATGGCCGGCGCGCGGGAGGCGATCGCGGTCGGCCGCTTCGCCGATTACGCAGAAGCGGCGCGCGCCGGCTGGGCCGGAGGCGACAGAGCGCAACTGGCGACTTGAGATAGTTTTTACCCTCGCGAGTTGAGCCGGCTTTCCATCCGCCGCTCGCGCCTAGGTTCCTACGTACGCAGTCGATCAGGTTGCGGCGAGAGCTTGCCTCAGCATACTTCCGCGACGAGGCGAGCCCGCGGGCGTAGGGAACAAGACGTCCATGGCCGAGACGAAGACGGAAGCGACCGGGGCCGGCGCCGAGGCCCTGAAGCAGGTGCTTGGGGAACTGCGCTCCGCCTTCGGCCTGCTCGCGATCTTCAGCATCGCCATCAACCTGCTGCTGCTGGTTCCCTCTCTTTACATGATGCAGGTCTATGATCGCGTCCTGAGAAGCGGCGTGGTGGAGACCCTGATCTACGTCACGCTGATCGCCGCGGGGGCGATCGCGGTCTACGCGGCTCTCGAGGCGCTCCGTCTGCGCGCGCTCGCCAGGATCGGCGAGTGGATCGAGGACACGCTGTTCGAGCCGGTCTTCGCCGCCGCGCTGACCGCCGAGCGGGGGCTCATCAAGACTTCGGGCGCGCAGGAGGGCACGCCGTTCACCGACCTCAGGACGGTGCGCAGCTTCCTCTCCGGACCCACGTTGCCGTCGCTCTGCGACATCCCCTGGATGCCGATTTTCCTGCTCGGCTGCACGCTCATACACCCGTATCTTGGCCTGCTCGGACTGGTGTTCTCCGTCCTGATCGTCGCGCTGGCGGTGCTGAACGACCGCGTCACCAAGCCCGCAGCGGAGCGTGTCGCCAAGGGCCAGCAGGAGGCGCAGCGCGTGCTGGCCGAAGCGGCGCGGAATGTCGACAGCGTGTCCGCGATGGGGCTCGGCCGTCCGCTCGCGGCTCAGGCGAGCCAGGTGAACGCCGCCGCGACCCTGACCCTTGGCGCCGCCGCCGATCGTGGAACGGTGATGATCGGCGCGGGCAAGTTCCTGCGCGTCGTCGCGCAGATCGCGACGCTCGCGCTCGGCGCATACCTCTCACTCCAGGGGCACATCACGCCCGGCGGGATGATCGCGAGCTCGATCCTGCTGTCGCGCGCGCTGGCGCCGCTCGACCAGTCGATCGCGGCGTGGCGCGGCCTGCAGCAGTGCCGCATGGCGTGGCGCCGGATCTCCGCGCTGCTCAACGCATCGGGCGCGGCGATCGACGATCCGATCGCGCTGCCGGCCCCCGAAGGTCGGCTGAGCATCGAGGGCGTGACGGTCGTCGCAGGAGGCGGCAAGGCCATCCTCGCCGGGGTCTCGCTCGCCATCACTCCCGGCGAGAGCGTGGCGTTCATCGGGCCTTCCGGCTCCGGCAAGAGCACCCTGTGCCGCGCGATCGTCGGCAGCCGCGCGGCGACGCGGGGCGTCGTCCGGCTGGACGGCGGCGACATCCTGCTGTGGCGCGATGACCAGCGCCGCCGCTATGTCGGATATCTGGCGCAGGGCACGGAGCTGTTCTCAGGCCGCGTGCGCGACGTCATCGCCCGCTTCGACGAGCCGGACGATGAGGCGGTGGTGGCCGCGGCGAAGCTCGCCGGCTGCCACGATCTCATTCTCGGGCTGCCGCAGGGCTACGACACCCATCTGGCGAATGGCGGCGCCATGCTGTCGGGCGGGCAGCGCCAGCGCGTGGCGCTCGCCCGCGCGGTCTACGGCGAAACCCGCCTAGTCGTGCTCGACGAGCCGAACGCCAGCCTCGACGGAGAAGGCGAGCGGGCGCTGGTCGCCTGTCTCGCCGCTCTGAAGCAGCGCGGCGTCACGGTGGTGCTGGTGACCCACAAGCCGGCGCTCGCGCATCTCGCGGACCGCGTCGCGGTGATGCAGAACGGGCAACTCGTGAAGGTCGGCCCGCCGACCGAGATCCTGCGGGAACTGGTGGCGCCGGTGCCCTCGTCGGATGTGCGCTCCATTCCGGGGGCTGCCCGATGACGGCTTCGACGACGGCTCCGCTCCCGCCGCGTCCTGCGCGGCTCGCGGTGCGGCTGCGCGGGGTGGCTATCGCGGGCGGCGTGGTGATCGTCGGCTTCATGGGCGGCTTCACCGTGTGGGCCGCCACCGCGCCGCTGGCCGCCGGGGCGGTTGTTCGCGGCGTGGTCGGCCCCGAGGCCAGCCGCAAATCCGTCTCCCACCTCGAAGGCGGCATCATCAGCGAGATCCTGGTGAAGGATGGCGACTACGTGAAGCGCGGCGAGCCGCTGGTCACGCTGCAGCGGGCCCAGGCTCAGGCCATCGCCGGTCAGGTGCGGGGGGCGCTGTCCCGTCGCGAGGCCGAGGCGGCGCGTCTCGCCGCGCAGCTGGCCGGGTCCGATCAGATCGATTTCTCGACGGCGCTCGCGGTGGCGGGCGACGACCCGCAGTTCGCGACGTTCCTGAACGGCCAGCAGCGGCTGTTCGAGACCTCGGTCAAGGGACTGCAGGAGAAGCAGGACCTCCTGCAGACGCAGATCTCGCGGCTGCGCGCCGAGGTGGAGGGCGCCCGCGCGCGCATCAGCGGCTCCGAGGACCAGCGCGCGCTGGTGGACGTGCAGATCGCCGACACGCAGGGGCTGCTGGAGAAGGGCCTCGCCCGCAAGCCGCAAATGCTCGACCTGCAGCGCCGCAGGTCGGAGCTCGAGACCGAGGTTGCGACCCTGAAAGCGCAGATCAAGCGCTCGGAGATCGAGGCGGTCGAAAAGCAGATCACGCTTCAGAACGCGGGCACGAGCTATCTGAACGACGTTTCCGCCGAACTCGCGAAGGCGCGGGCGGAGATCGCCGGCATGCGGGCCAAGCTGGCGGCGAGCGACGACGTGCTCACCCGCACGCAGGTGCTCGCCCCCGACACCGGCTATGTGCTGAACCTTCAGGTGAAGACGGTGGGCGGGGTGGTGAAGGCGGGTCAGGAGATCCTGCAGATCGTCCCCACCGAAGGCGACCTCGTGATCGAGGGCAGGGTTTCGCCGCAGGAGATCCGCAGCATCGAGGCCGGCCAGGCGGCGCGGGTCTCTTTCACCACCTTCCCCATGCGCGACATGCCGATGATACCGGGCCGCGTCGTCAAGGTGGCGGCCGACATCATCACCGATCCGCAGACCCGCGAGAGCTTCTACACGGCCCAGGTCGCCGTGGACCGCGCCGCCTTCGGCGCCTACGCCAATCCCGCCGACATGAAGCCGGGAACGCCGGTCGAAGCCTATGTCGAGTCGAGGAAACGGGTGGCGATGGAGTATTTCATCGAACCGGTGGTGCACTCCTTCCGGAAGAGCTTCCGGGAGCAGTGACGCGGCGGCGACCGCCCTCGGCCGGCGGTCTCACCTCGTGAGGAACCAGGTCTCCTGCTGGCGGTTGTCAGAGGGAGACCGCCGCCACGCGCGGCCCTTCCGAGGAGCGCACCAATGACGACCAATTCCGACATCGATCGCGTCTGGCGCCTCGTGGACGAGATTCGCGTCTGCATGCTGACGTCCAAGCAGGGCCGCGCGCTGCGCGCCCGTCCAATGCACGCCATCGTGGATCGCGAGGCCGGCGAGGTCGCCTTTCTGACGGACGCGCGGTCGCACAAGGACGACGAGATCGCCGCGGACCCGGAGGTGTGCCTTGCCTTCGCGAAGCCCGGCTCCAACGACTACGTGTCGATCTCCGGGACCGCCGAGGTGAGCGACGATCGCTCGGCCATCAAGGCGCATTGGTCGGAGATGGCGAAGACCTGGTTCCCGGACGGCCCCGACGACCCGAACATCCGTCTCCTGAGGGTCACCCCGCACTCGGCGGAGTTCTGGGAGGGCGTCTCCAACCCGTTCGTGGTGGCGTTCGAGATCGCGAAGGCACGAGCGAAACACGAGCGGCCCGATCTTGGCGAGGCCGGCAAGGTGGCCCTCGGCTGACGCCCCGACCGCGCGGAGCGCGGCGGCCGTGGAGATCAGCCGCGCATCCGCCGCTTCATGATTGAGGAGGCCCAGATGGGACCCAATGTGCCGAACCCGCCGATGCCAGGCGAACCGATCAGCCCGCCCACGCCGCAGGAGACGCCGGTCCAGGATCCAGACATCGTACCGAATCCGGAGCCGGCTATCGATCCGTCGATTGATGAGCCAGGGGAGCCCCCGGCGGAGCCGATCATCAACCCGCCGATCTGATCGGACAGGTGGTGAGCGCGCTGGGACTCGAACCCAGGACCTGCAGATTAAAAGAAATTGACCGGCCTAATTATATCAGTGACTTAGCAGTCTCACGGCCGGCGATTTTGGGTGATTTCTGAGAAAAGTCTCGCGCTCAGAGCTTCATCCCCTGCAGCTCGAGCCAGACTGCAGCTTCGTTATGGCTTCGCCGGCTATGCCTTCGTCGAGCTCGAGGTAGTCCTTAAGGATGGTGTGGATGCCCCTTAAGAGAATGCCCGGTGATGGCCGCGATCTGCGGCAGGGTCGCTCCGGCGCGCGCGAGCCATGTGACGGCGGTGTGTCTTCGCGGGGCTCGGCGAAGTGGGCGTGAAGGCGGGGGGCGGGGTGCTCTGCGGCGACACAGGGCGCGGCGATCACGCGGGCCGTCGCCTTGCGGGCCTGCC
>NZ_JBJKEX010000147.1:0-6984 GCF_045505405.1 Hansschlegelia beijingensis
AGGCGCCGCATGTCGACGCGGTCGCGACGTCGACGCCTGGCCTTGCGGTCGCCGTCACGGTCGCGGATTGCGGGCCGATCCTGTTCGCCGATCCGAAGTCCGGCGTGGTCGCGGCCGCCCATGCGGGCTGGAAGGGCGCAATCGGCGGCGTGCTGGAGGCGACGCTCGCCCGGATGGAGGAACTCGGCGCCCACCGCAAGGACGTGACGGCGGCGCTCGGTCCCTGCATCCGCCAGCCGAGCTATGAGGTGGGGCCCGAGTTCGCCGCCCGCTTCACCGCCGCCGATCCGGAGAATGCGCGGTTCTTCGTCCCCTCCGGCAAGGCCGGGCACGCGCTGTTCAACCTCGGCGGCTACGTCGTGGCGCGCCTGGAGGCGGCCGGCGTGGGCGACGTCGATGATCTCGGTCTCGACACCTATGCGGATGAAGCCCGCTTCTTCAGCTTCCGTCGCGCCACCCACCGCGCGGAGCCCGACTACGGGCGGCTCATCGCCGCGATCACGCTCGCCTGACGCGCCTGCGGCGAGCGGCCGCCGAGGTTCCCGCCAACCGCCCAGAAGCTAACCATGCGGGCGTTTTGCCGGCCGACGGCGGCCGCCCTGGGCTCACCGCTTGTTGAGCCCGTTTTGAATCGCTGTTAAGAGCGCAGCGCCCCTTGGGCCCCGCACGCGCAAGGCTGCGGGACGCGGAAATATCAGGACAAGTCGCATGAAGGTCGTCGCCGGCAACTCCAACCGAGCGCTCGCCGAGGCTATCGCCGCCTATCTCGCGACACCGCTCACGCGCTGCAATGTCCGGCGTTTCGCCGACATGGAGGTGTTCGTCGAGATCCTCGAGAACGTCCGCGGCGAGGACGTCTTCGTCGTGCAGTCCACGTCGTTCCCGGCGAACGACCACCTGATGGAGCTGCTGATCATCATCGACGCGCTCCGCCGCTCCTCGGCGCGGCGCATCACGGCCGTGATGCCTTATTTCGGCTACGCCCGTCAGGATCGCCGCTCCTCCGGCCGCACGCCGATCTCCGCGAAGCTGGTGGCCAACATGATCACCCAGGCCGGCGCGGACCGGGTCATGACGCTCGACCTGCACGCCGGCCAGATCCAGGGCTTCTTCGACATCCCGACCGACAACCTGTTCGCGGCCCCCGTCATGGTCCGCGACATCAAGGAGCGGCTGCCGGCCGACAACGTCATGGTGGTCTCGCCGGACGTCGGCGGCGTGGTCCGCGCCCGCGCGATCGCGAAGCGCATCGACGCCCAGCTCGCCATCGTCGACAAGCGCCGCGAGCGCGCCGGCGAGAGCGAGGTGATGAACATCATCGGCAAGGTCGAGGGCCGCTCCTGCATTTTGGTGGACGACATCGTCGATTCCGGCGGCACCCTGGTGAACGCCGCGGAGGCGCTGCTCGCGCAAGGAGCCAAGGAAGTCTACGCCTACCTGACCCATGGCGTGCTCTCGGGCGGCGCGGTCGCCCGCGTCACCGCCTCGAGGATCAAGGAGATGGTGATCACCGACTCGATCCAGCCGACCGAGGCGGTGCGCGTCGCCAAGAACATCCGCACCATCTCGATCGCGACGCTGATCGGCGAGGCCATCGCCCGCACCTCCTCCGAGGAATCGGTGTCGAGCCTGTTCGACTGACGGCTTCGTCCCCAAGGCCCTGATTGTCTTGGGGCGGTTTTTGGGCTATGGCCTCGCGCGCGGCGTCCCACACCCCTGGAGGGGTTCGCCGCGGCAGGCCGCTCGTCGCGAGCGGCCATTTCATTTCGGAGAACGGATATGACTGCGACCAAGCCCCTGAAGGCGGTCGCGCGCGAGAAGGCCGGCAAGGGGGCCGCCCGCGCGCTTCGCCGTGAAGGCAAGATTCCGGCTGTCATCTATGGCGGCAAGAAGCCTCCCGTCAGCATCGCGCTCGATGGCCACGAGATGTTCCGCCTGCTGCACGGCGGCGGCTTCAAGACCACCGTGTTCGAGATCGACACGGGCGCCGGCGTCGAGCGGGCGATCCCGCGCGACTATCAGCGCGACGTCGTGAAGGACACGCTGCTGCACGTCGACTTCTTCCGCGTCTCGGCCACCAGCAAGGTCCATGTCGACGTGCCGGTGCACTTCGTCAACGAGGACAAGGCGCCGGGCCTCAAGCGCGGCGGCGTGCTGAACATCGTCCGCCACACCGTCGAGGTGACGACCGACGTCGGCCATCTGCCGGAGCATATCGAGGTCGATCTCTCGGGCCTGAACATCGGCGACAGCCTGCACGCCTCCGCGGTGAAGCTGCCGGAAGGCGTCGCCTTCTCGATCGACGATCGCGACTTCACGATCGCGACGATCGCGGCTCCGACCGTGCCGGTCGAGGCGGAAGAGCCGGCTGAGACCGAAGCCGCAGCCGAGGCCGCCGACGAGGCGGAAGCCGGCGAAGGCGACAAGCCCGCCGAGGGCTGACGCAAACCTGCCGGAGCCTTTCGCGATGCTGCTCCTGGTCGGCCTCGGCAATCCGGGGCCGAAATACGCGAAGAACCGGCACAATATCGGCTTCATGGCCGTCGACCGGATCGCCGCCCGCCATGGCTTCGGCCCCTGGCGGGCGCGCTTCCAGTCGGATGCGTGCGAGGGTTCGATCGCGGGCGTCAAGGCGCTGCTGCTGAAGCCGCGCACCTACATGAACGAGAGCGGCCGGGCGGTCGCGGAAGCCGCGCGCTTCTACAAGTCCGCGCTGTCCGATCTTGCGGTGTTCCACGACGAGCTCGACCTCGCGCCCGGCAAGCTCCGGGTGAAGGTCGGCGGCGGCAACGCCGGCCATAACGGCCTGCGCTCCATCACCGCCCATATGGGCAACGACTACAAGCGCGTGCGGCTCGGCATCGGCCATCCCGGCAGGGACGCGGTGCTTTCCTACGTGCTGAACGACTTCGGCAAATCGGAGCAGCCCTGGGTGGACGGGCTCACCGACGCCGTGGCGGAGGCCGCCGAGTTTCTGGCGCGGAACGAGGACGAGAGCTTTCAGAACAAGGTCCATCTCCGGATGGAGGCCGCAGGCTTCGCCAATCCGCAAAGGATCGGCGAAGCTCGCGCATGATCTTCGGCGCGTGCTAGAAGCCGCCCCATCTCCCGAACGTCAGAGCGAGTTCCATGGGTTTCAAATGCGGCATCGTCGGCCTGCCGAACGTCGGCAAGTCGACGCTCTTCAACGCGCTCACGCAGACCGCCGCCGCGCAGGCCGCGAATTATCCGTTCTGCACGATCGAGCCGAATGTCGGCGAGGTCGCGGTTCCCGATCCGCGCCTGACGGAGCTGGCCGCGATCGCCAAGTCCGCGCAGATCATCCCGACCCGGCTCACCTTCGTGGACATCGCGGGGCTTGTGCGCGGCGCCTCCAAGGGAGAGGGCCTCGGCAACCAGTTCCTCGCCCATATCCGTGAAGTCGACGCCATCGCCTACGTGCTGCGCTGCTTCGAGGACGACGACATCACGCATGTCGAGGGCCGCATCGATCCGCTGTCGGACGCCGAGACGGTCGAGACGGAGCTGATGATCGCCGACCTCGAGAGCCTCGAGAAGCGCGTCGTGGCGCTCGAGAAGCGCGCGCGCTCGAACGACAAGGAGGCCAAGGAGCAGCTCGATCTCGTCAACCGGGTGCTGCCGCTGCTGCGCGACGGCAAGCCGGCGCGGCTCGCGAAGATCTCCGACGACGAGCGCGCGGCGTTCGCCGCCCTCAACCTGCTGACCTCCAAGCCGGTGCTCTATGTCGCGAATGTCGACGAGGGCTCGGCCGCCACCGGAAACGCCTATTCCGCGCAGGTCGAGGCCCGCGCCAAGGAGGAAGGTGCGGTCGCCGTCGTGATCTCCGCCAGGATCGAGAGCGAGATCGCCACCCTGCCGCCCGAGGAGCGCACCGAATATCTCGACGCGCTCGGGCTGCATGAGACCGGCCTCGACCGCCTGATCAACGCCGGCTATCGGCTGCTCGGCCTCGTGACCTACTTCACCGTCGGGCCCAAGGAAGCGCGCGCCTGGACGATCGAACGCGGCACCAAGGCGCCGCAGGCGGCCGGCGTCATCCATTCCGATTTCGAGAAGGGCTTCATCCGCTCCGAGACGATCTCGTTCGCGGACTATGTCGCGCTCAAGGGCGAGACAGGCGCGAAGGAGGCCGGCAAGATGCGGCTCGAAGGCAAGGACTACGTGGTCGCCGACGGCGACGTGCTGCACTTCCGGTTCGCGAACTAGCCGCGACGCAAGGGGCGCGGCGGCGGAGAGCAAGATGGCCGAGCCCCTGCTGACCTTCGAGGATTTCACGCCGGGCGAGGTCGCCGAATATGGCGACTGGCTCGTCGACCGCGAGGACATGGTCGCTTTCGCGCGCGAATTCGACCCGCAGCCCATGCACCTCTCCGAGGAGGCCGCGCGCGGAACCATGCTGGGCGAGCTGATCGCCTCGGGCTGGTACACGATCGCCCTTCTGATGCGGATCAACTGCGAGCACATGCTGCTCCACGCGGCATCGCTCGGCGCCCCCGGCGTCGAGAGCGTCGAATGGCTGGCGCCGGTGCGGGCCGGCGACCGGCTGCGCGTGCGGCGGACGACCATCGCGACGCGCCCCTCGAAGTCGCGGCCGGAGATGGGCCTCGTCACCTTCGCCTTCGAGGTCATCAACCAGAACGGCGTGGTCGCGATGCGACAGGTCAACCCGGTCATGCTCGGCCGCCGCGACCGGAGCGCCGCCTGATGCATCTCGAGGATTACGCCGTCGGCGACAAGGCCGAGCTCGGCTCGCACCTGTTCACCGCGGAAGACATCATCCGCTTCGCGTCCAAATACGATCCGCAGCCCTTCCACCTCTCCGAAGAGGGCGGCCGCGCCGGCCCGTTCAAGCGGCTGGCGGCGTCCGGCTGGCACACCTGCGCGGTGTGGATGCGGCTGCTTCTGGGCTTCCACACCCGCCTCGCGAGGGAGCGGGTCGCCGCAGGGCTTCCGGTCGGCCGCGTCGGTCCTTCGCCGGGCTTCTCCGATCTGAGCTGGAAGCGTCCGGTCTACGCCGGCGACCAGATCACCTATTTCACCGAGGTGCTGGAGACCCGGCCGAGCGCCTCGCGTCCCGGCTGGGGCGTGCTGCGCGCCCGGAACTCGGCGGTCAACCAGGACGGCGCCGAGGTCCTGGAGTTCACCAGCGTGGTTCTGGTGGAGCGGCGCCCGGCCTGAGCCGCCGCCCGGGCGTCAGCCGAGCACGCGGCCCGCGACGGCGTCGAGCTTCGCCAGCAGGGCCGGATCGCGATGCTCGGGCGCGGTGACGAGAGCGAGTTCGAGCGCCCGGTCGGAGCCGATCGGGCACGGCTCATGCTCCGTCGGGAAAGCGGCCGCAAGGCTTGCGATCAGGCGTCGCGCCACCTCGCCGTTCTCCCGCATCACCTCGAGGATCTCGGCGACCCCCACGCCGTCCTCATGCGGCCGCCAGGCGTCGTAATCCGTGACCATGGCGACGCTCGCATAGGCGATCTCCGCCTCCCGGGCGAGCTTCGCCTCGGGCATGTTGGTCATGCCCACGACGGACGCCCCCAACGCCTTGTAGGCGAGCGATTCCGCCCGGGTGGAGAACTGCGGGCCTTCCATGCAGACATAGGTCCCGCCCACCACATGCCGCGCTCCGGCCTCGACGGCCGCGTTCGCGAGCCGCGCGACGAGATTGGGCGAGACCGGATCCGAAAACGCCACATGGGCGACGCAGCCGGCGCCGAAGAACGAGGTCTCGCGACGGAAGGTGCGATCCATGAACTGGTCGACGAGCACGAAGGTGCCGGGCGGCAGATCCTCGCGATAGGAGCCGCACGCCGACAGCGACACCAGGTCGGTGACGCCCGCCCGCTTCAGGACGTCGATGTTGGCGCGGTAGTTGATGTCGGACGGCGACAGCCGGTGCCCGGCCCCGTGGCGAGGCATGAAGACCACCCGGGTCTCTCCGAGCCAGCCTTCCTTGGGCTGCGCCGAGGGCTCGCCCCAGGGGCTCGCGATGTCGAGTTCGCGGACGCGGGTGAGTTCCGCAAGATCATAGACGCCTGAGCCGCCGATGATGCCGAGCGTCGCTTTCATGACTGCCTCCCTCCAGATGCAGGAACGGCGGGCCACCAGGGCCCGCCGCGCGAAAAATCCCTGCTCGCGGAAATCGACAGGTCAGTGAGCGGAAGCCCACACCCGCCGCTTCGTGAAGTACAGCAGTCCCGCGAACACGATCAGGAAGAACATCACCACGAGCCCGAGCCGCTTGCGGGCCACAAGGTGCGGCTCCGCGGCCCAGACCATGAAGGCCGTCACGTCACGGCTGTACTGGTCCACCGTGGTCGGCGTCCCGTCCGTGTACTCGACCTGCCCGTCCTGGATCGGCTTGGGCATCGCGATCCAGTGGCCGGGGAAGTACTTGTTGTAGTGCAGGGTCGCCTGCGCGGGCTTCTGGCCCTCCGGCGGGTCCTCGTAGCCGACCAGCACGGCGTGGACGTAATCCGGCCCCTGCTCCTGGAATTGCGTGAAGATGTCGAACACGAACCACGGGAAGCCGCGCTCATAGGTGCGCGCCTTGGCGAGCGTCGACATGTCCGGCGGGTAGGCCCCGCCATTGGCGGCACGCGCCGCCTGCTCGTTCGGGAACGGGGCCGGGAAGTAGTCCGACAGCCGGCCGGGGCGCTCGAACATGTCGCCCTGGTCGTTCGGACCGTCCTTGATCTTGTACTCCGCGGCGATGGCCTTGGCCTGGGCCTCCGTGAAGCCCGGGCCGCCCTCCTCCGCGAGATTGCGGAACGCCACCATCGAGAGCGAATGGCAGTTCGAGCAGACCTCACGGTAGACCTTGAAGCCGCGCTGAAGCTGCCCGGGATCGAACTTGCCGAAGGGGCCCGAGAAAGACCACTTCTCGCGCGGCGGCTGGACCTGCTCGGCGGCCGTGGCGACGCTCGCGCCCACGATCTTCTCGCTGCCGGCGCTGACCGGCTCCTGGAA
>NZ_JBJKEX010000148.1:0-6980 GCF_045505405.1 Hansschlegelia beijingensis
GGCCGGAGGACCGCAAGGCGCCGCCGCCGCCCGGAGATGCGCAGTCGGGCTCGGAAGAGGCCGCCGGCGCGGGGCCCCAGGACCATGGCGCCAAGGCCCACGGCACAGGCGACGGCAAGGAATCGCCCTTCCTCACGCCGGAGGTAGAAGCGTTCGCGGCCAACATGGCCCGCTTCTGGGAGGAGAGCGGCCGAGCCATGTCGGCCTATATGCGTCCGCGCGAAAGCGGCGCGAAGACCTCGACGGGCGCCGAGCAGATCGCGGACATCGTGAAGACGCTCGGGCAGGTCGCCGAGCGCTGGCTGGCCGAGCCCGCGCGGGTCGCCGAGGCGCAGCGCGCCTTCGCGAGCGGCTTCCTTGACCTCTGGGCGGGGACGCTCAGGCGCTTTTCAGGAGAAGCCCCCGAGCCGCTGGTGCGCCCGGACCCGAAGGACCAGCGTTTCCGGGATCCGGAATGGTCGGAGAACCCGGTCTTCGACTTCCTCAAACAGGCCTATCTGCACGCCTCGCGCTGGGCGGAGCGCATGGTGGAGGAGGCTGACGAACTCGACCCGCACACCCGGCACAAGGCGGCGTTCTACGTGAAGCTGCTGTCGAACGCGGCGTCGCCTTCGAACTTCGTTCCGACGAATCCGGAGCTCATCCGCGAGACGCTGGCGAGCAAGGGTGAGAACCTGGTGCGCGGCATGCGCATGCTCGCGGAGGACATCGCCGCCGGCCAGGGCGACCTGCGCATCCGGCAGACCGATCCGACCGGCTTCGAGGTCGGTCGCAACCTCGCCTTGTCACCAGGCAAGGTCGTCTATCGAAACGAACTGTTCGAGCTGATCCAGTATTCGCCCGCGACTGAACTCGTCCGCACCCGTCCGGTCGTGATCGTGCCGCCCTGGATCAACAAGTTCTACATCCTCGATCTGACTCCCGAAAAGAGCATGATCAAGTGGTGCGTCGAACAGGGGCTGACCATCTTCTGCGTGTCCTGGGTCAACCCGGACGCACGGCACGCGCAGAAGAGCTTCGAGCAATATATGCGCGAAGGCATCATGCAGGCGGTCGACGTCGCCCGTGAGATCTGCGCGGTCGAGAAGGTCGACACGGTCGGCTACTGCGTCGGCGGCACGCTGCTCGCGATCACGCTCGCCTATATGGCCGGGACGAAAGACGAGCGCATCGCCAGCGCGACCTTCATGACCGCGCAGGTAGATTTCACCGACGCCGGCGACCTGAAGGTCTTCGTGGACGAGGAACAGGTCGCGGCCGTCGAGGCCCACATGGCGCAGACCGGATACCTCGAGGGCGCCCGGATGGCGAACGCCTTCAACATGATCCGGTCGAACGACCTGATCTGGCCCTATGTCGTGAACAACTATCTGAAGGGGAAAGCGCCCTTCCCGTTCGATCTGCTCTACTGGAATTCGGACGCGACCCGCATGCCGGCCGCGAACCATTCCTTCTATCTGCGCGGCTGCTACCTCTACAACGACCTCGCGGAAGGCCGGATGGAGATCGGCGGCAAGACGCTCGACCTGAAGAAGGTCACGACGCCGACCTACAATCTCGCGACGCGCGAGGATCACATCGCGCCTGCGCGTTCGGTGTTCCTGGGCGCGCAGTTGTTCGGCGGCCCCGCACGGTTCGTGCTGGCGGGCTCCGGTCACATCGCCGGCGTCGTGAACCCGCCGGCGCGCATGAAGTACCAGCATTGGGTGGGCGAGGAGCCCCGCGGAACCCTGGCCGACTGGCTGGCGAAGGCGGAGGAGAAGCCGGGCTCCTGGTGGCCGGACTGGCGAGCCTGGCTCGCCGCCTCCGACGCGACGATGGTCCCGGCCCGGACGCCGGGCGAGGGCCCTTACCCGGCGCTCGAAGACGCGCCGGGATCCTATGTGAAAGTCAAAGCCTGAGGCCCGAGGCGCCGCCTTCGCGAACGGCGACCTCGGGAGGCGGCGTCAGGGGAAAAGGGCGAGCTGGTTGACGCCGTCGGTCTCGTCGAAGCCGCACAGCAGGTTCATGTTCTGCACCGCCTGTCCGGAGGCGCCCTTCACCAGATTGTCGAGCGTCGAGATGACGATCGCCCGGTCCGGCCCGCGGTCGGCGATCACCCCGATCTGAACGTTGTTCGAGCCCCGCACATGGCGGGAGTGCGGCGCCTTGCCGAGCGGAAGGACCTGCACGAAGGGCTCGCCCCAGTAGGTCGTCGCCAGCGAGGCGTGCAGCGCCTCAGCCGTCGCTCCGGCCTCAAGAGTCACCGTGATCGTGGCGTATATGCCCCGGTTCATCGGCAGGAGCATCGGCGTGAAGGTCGCCCGCGCGGCGCGCCCGGCGGCCTTCTCGTACTCCTGATCGAGCTCCGCCGTGTGCCGGTGGCGGCCGACCCCATACGCGTGCACGCCCTCGGAGACTTCGGAGAACAGCATCTCCTCCTTCGCGCCCCGTCCCGCTCCCGACATGCCAGTGGCGGAGTTGATGACGATCGCGTCGGGGTTGATCAGACGCTCGCGCAGAAGAGGAATGATCGGGAGGATCGAGGTGGTCGAGTGGCAGCCAGGATTGGCGACCAGCCGCGCCGCCCTGATCGCCTCTCGGTTCAGCTCCGTGAGACCGAAGACCGCCTCGCCCTGAAGCTCCAGCGCCTGATGCGGATGGCTGTACCATTCCTCATAGGCCGCGGGATCCGTCAGCCGGAAGTCGGCTGACAGGTCGACCACCTTGAGCGACGGCTTGCGCGCGAACAGGTCGACTATGACCTGCTGCGTCGTGCCGTGCGGCAGAGCGCAGAACACGAGGTCGACGTCGTCGAGATCGACCTCGCCGATCGACGTCAGGCGCGGCAGCTCGATGCCGGAGAACTGCGCGAACACGTCTCCCATCGCCTGGCCGGCCTTGCGATCAGCCGTCAGCGCCGTAATGCGCACATGCGGATGCCGGAGCAGAAGACGCACGAGCTCCGCGCCCGTGTAACCGGAAGCGCCCAGGATGGCGACGTTGACGGTGTCAGTCATCTCTTCGTGCCTTGGCTCGGAGCGGCGTGCGTGGCCGGAGGTCTATACGCGTTCAGTGACCGGCGCACGCGGCGCCGGTCGTGACGCGGACGATCTTCAGATCTCCACCACCACCCTGCCCCGGATTTTGCCCTCCAGGATCGCTTCTGCGGTCGGGATGATGTCGTCGAAACCGACCGTCTCGGTCATCGCCTTCAGTTTTTCGCGATCCAGGTCACGCGCGAGCCGGCTCCAGGCTTCGATGCGGATCGGCTTCGGCACCGTGACGCTGTTGACGCCGAGCAGCGAGACGCCGCGCAGGATGAAGGGCGCCACGCTGGTCGGCAGGTCCATCCCGGCCGCGAGCCCGCAGGCCGCGACCGCGCCGCCCGACATGGTCTGGGCGATCGCGTTCGCGAGCGGCACGGAGCCGACCGAGTCGATGACGCCGGCGAACCGCTCCTTCTGCAGTGGCTTGCCCGGGGCGGCGAGTTCCTCGCGGGGCATGATGGAGGAGGCCCCGAGGCCGCGGAGGTAGTCCGCCTCCTCGGGCCGCCCCGTGGAGGCTACGACCTCGTAGCCGAGGCCCCCGAGCAGCGCGACCGCCACCGAGCCGACGCCGCCCGAGGCGCCCGTGACGAGCACCGGCCCGCGCTCAGGCGTGACGCCGTGCCGCTCGAGCGCCATCAGGCAGAGCATCGCCGTGTAGCCCGCGGTGCCGATCGCCATGGCCTCGGCGGGCGTCATGTTCGCCGGGAGCGGCACCAGCCAGTCGGACTTCACGCGCGCGACCTCGGCGTAGCCGCCCAGATGCGTTTCTCCCACGCCCCAGCCGTTGAGCACGACCTGATCGCCTTCGGCGAACTCGTCGCTCGTCGACGCGATCACGCGGCCGGCGAAGTCGATGCCCGGTATCATCGGGAACCGGCGCACCACCGGCGATTTGCCCGTGATCGCGAGCCCGTCCTTGTAGTTCACGGTCGAATGCGAAACGCGAACGACGACGTCGCCGTCCATCAGGTCCGCTTCATTGAAGTCGACGGCGGAGATCGTCTGGCCCGTCTCGGCCTTGTCGATGCGCAGGGCGCGGAAGGTGGACATCGTTTCCTCGATCGCTGACTTGGGCCTCGGCCTAGATAGGGACCTGGACAGGCCGCGTCACTCCGCCGGCGCCGGAGCAGAGGCCAGCCGCGCCACCGGCCGCTCCCGGATCGGCAGGTTGATCAGGCCGGACATGACGCTGAGCGCAATCGCGATCTGCCACACGAGGTCGTAGGAGCCCGTGCGCTCGTAGAGCTCGCCCCCGAGCCAGACGCCGGCGAAGGAGCCGAGCTGGTGGCTGAAGAAGACGAAGCCGTAGAGCATGGTGAGGTATCGCGGCCCGAACAGCGTGACGACGATGCCGGAGGTCGGCGGTACCGTGGAAAGCCACAGCAGCCCGATCCCGGCGCCGAACGCGAGGGCGCTCATGGGCGTCACCGGCAGGAACACGAAAGCCGAGATCAGCACCGCGCGGGCGAAGTAGATCGCCGCCAGCAGGCGCCGCTTCGCCATGCGGCTCGAGAGAACGCCGGAGCCCAGCGAACCCGCGATGTTGAACAGCCCGATCAGGGCGAGCGTCCACCCGCCCACCGAGGCGGAGATATGCTTGTCGAGCAGGAACGGCGGCAGATGGGCGGTGACGAAGGCGAGATGGAAGCCGCAGGTGAAGAAGCCGATGACCAGAAGCCAGTAGCTCGGCGTGCGGAAGGCTTCTCCCAGGGCCTGGCCGATCGACTGGCTGGAGGCTGCCGGTCCGCTCGGTCCCGGCTGCGCCGCGCGCGTCGCGAGCGGCAGGGACAGCGGCACGACCAGTAGCATCAGCGCCGCAAAGACCAGCACGGTCGCCTGCCAACCATAGGCGGAGATCAACGCCGCCGCGAATGGCGTGAAAAGGAACTGGCCGAGCGAACCCGCCGCGGTGCCGAGGCCGAAGCCGATGGTGCGCCATTCCGGCGGCAGGAGCTTGCCGAAGGCGCCGATCACGATCGAGAACGAAGCCCCCGAAAGCGCGAGCCCGATCATCGCGCCGGCGGTGATGTGCATCGCTCCCGGAGAAGCGGACAGCGGCATGAGGGCGAGGCCCGCGGCGTAGAGCAGCCCGCCTGCAGCGAGCACGCGGCGCGTTCCGAAACGATCCGCCACGGCGCCTGCGAAAGGCTGCCCTATCCCCCAGAGGAGGTTCTGGATGGCGAAGGACAGGGCGAAGACGTCCCTCCCCCACCCATTGGTCTCCGAGATCGGCGTCAGAAGAAGACCGGCCGTCGCGCGCGGACCGAAGGTGAGGCAGGCGATCGCGCAGCCGCACAGGATGACAAGCAGCGAGGCCGGGCCTCGGGGACTCTGAAGCTGGCGAACTGTCATGACGAGCCCGGTCGCTGGCGCGGCGCGTGAGATGCGCTGAACCAATAGAGCCAAACACAGGCCGGATGCGATGAAACTACGTGATCCCGATCATCGCGAACGCAGATGACCGGCGCGCTAGGGCGGCGCGCCAAATGATCGAGCGGGCCAATGCATATTTAACTGGCGCCAGGGCTTCAAATCGTGTCTCCGGGCAACTATCATAGTTATGCTCGAAATGAGCATAATGGGCACTTGCCGGAGGACGCCATGTCCCCTTCCGCCGCCGCGCTCCTGAAGCCTGCCGTCACGTCCGGCCGGGCTCCGCGTCAGTTCGCCCCTGTGGCCGCGCCGTCCCTGGAATGGACGCCGGCTGTGGAAGCCGAAACCGCCCACCTCTACGAACGCGTCAAGGCGGTCATCCCGCCTGTCGAGTGGCCGTTTTTCGCGCCCTACGTCAAGGCGATCAACGAACTCAAGCGCGTGCGCAACGCCGTCATCCTGGCGCACAACTATCAGACGCCCGAGATCTACAACTGCGTGGCGGACGTCGTCGGCGACAGCTTCCAGCTTGCCCGCGAGGCGACCAAGACGGACGCCCAGGTCATCGTCCAGTGCGGCGTGCACTTCATGGCCGAAACGTCCAAGATCCTGAACCCCGACAAGACGGTTCTGATTCCGGACAGCCGCGCCGGTTGCTCGCTCGCGACCTCGATCACGGCCGCCGATGTTCGCGCGCTGCGCGAGAAGCATCCGGGCGTGCCGGTGGCGGTCTATGTGAACACCACCGCCGAGGTGAAAGCCGAAGCCGACATTTGCCTGACCTCCGGCAACGCCGTGCAGGTCGTGGAGTCGCTCGGGGCGCCGGAAGTGATGGTCCTGCCGGACCAGTATCTCGCGGCGTGGATCGCCTCGCAGACCAAGGTGAAGATCATCAGCTGGAACGGCGCGTGCGAGGTGCATGAGCGCTTCACCGCCGAAGAGCTGCGGTCCTACCGGGCGGACAATCCCGGCATCACGATCCTCGCCCATCCGGAGTGCCCGCCCGACGTGCTGGCGGAGGCCGACTTCACGGGCTCCACGGCGAAGCTCGCCGACTACGTGAAGCAGCGGAAGCCGAAGAAGGTCGCCCTGATCACCGAGTGCTCGATGGCCGACAACGTCATGGCCGACGCGCCGGAGACCGAGTTCATCAAGCCGTGCAACCTCTGCCCGCACATGAAGCGGATCACGCTGCCGGCGATCCTCGATTCGCTGCTGCACATGCGCGACGAGGTGCTCGTCGACCCGGTGATCGCCGCCCGCGCGCGCCGCAGCGTCGAGCGGATGGTGAACCTGAAGATCTAGGCGCCGCTCTCCGGCCCCACGAGAGCCGCGGCTGAGCCCGCGGCGCTTCATCCTCGCGACGATCCCGAATTGGGCCGCGGCCCACGGGCGGACGGGTGAAACCCATGACTGACGCACCCGACCTCGTAGATCCGGACGATCTCGCCCCTCTCTCCTGGCGCGGCGTCGACGACGTCGTCATCGTCGGCGGAGGGCTGGCCGGGCTGTTCTGCGCGCTGAAGCTCGCCCCGCGGCCGGTGACGGTGATCGCCGCCGCCCCGCTCGGCGCGGGCG
>NZ_JBJKEX010000149.1:0-6838 GCF_045505405.1 Hansschlegelia beijingensis
CGACCAAGGCCGCGGCTCGGGCCGCAGCCGGCGCGGCGTTCCGCAATCCGGCTCAGAAGCCCGCCGCCCAGAAGGCCTCCGGCGCGCCTCGTTCGGCGGTGGAGAAGAGCCTTGCGATGGCCTCCAGGCCATTGCCGGCGCTTCCCGGCAAGTCCGCCGGCGTCCAGACGATCCCGGTCCGTGAGGCCGAAGAGGGCATGCGCCTCGATCGCTGGTTCAAGGAGCGCTTTCCGGCGCTGGCCTTCGGGCATCTCCAGAAGCTCTGCCGGACCGGTCAGATCCGCGTCGACGGCGCGCGCGCCAAGACCGCGACGCGGCTCTCGGCCGGCATGCAGGTCCGCGTCCCGCCGCTGAAGAACGAGGACGACGACGCCGAGGGCGTCGCGGCCCCCGCCGTCCGCCATCCGTCAAGCGACGACAAGGACGCGCGGTTCCTGAAGGACATCACGCTCTTCGAGAGCCGGGACATCCTGGTGTTGAACAAGCCGTTCGGCCTGGCGGTGCAGGGCGGCTCGGGCACCACCCGGCATGTCGACGGCCTGCTGGAGGCGCTGCGCGACCGGCAGGGCCAGAAGCCGCGCCTGGTCCATCGGATCGACAAGGATACCGCCGGCGTGCTGGTCGTCGCCAAGACGCGACTGGCCGCCTCCGAGCTCGCGCGCGCGTTCCGCTCCCGGCTCACCCGCAAGATCTACTGGGCGCTCGTCGCCGGCGTGCCGCGGGTCCGGCAGGGGCGGATCTCGACCTATCTGGCCAAGGGCGAGGGCGACGGGCCCGAAGGCGAGCGCATGCAGGTCGCCGATCATGGCGACGACGGCGCCAGCCACGCGCTGACCTATTACGCGGTGGTGGACCAGGCCGGGCAGAAGCTGTCCTGGCTGTCGCTGAAGCCGGTCACGGGCCGGACCCACCAGCTGCGCGCCCATTGCGCCCATATCGGCCATCCGATCGTGGGCGATCCCAAATACTTCAACGTCGAGAACTGGGAGTTCCCGGGCGGCTTGCAGAACCGGCTGCACCTTCTCGCGCGGCGGCTCGTGCTGCCGCTCGCGAATGGCGATGTGCTCGACGTCTCTGCGCCCTTGCCGCCGCACATGGCGCAGTCGTGGAGCGTGCTCGGCTTCGACGCCAGCGATTACGACCCGATCGTCGACGCGCCGGAGGACTGAGCGCCCGTCGGCCCGGGTCGCTTGTGCGCGGGGGCCGAGGGGCTTAGTTCATGCCCATGAAGCTCGTCATCTTCGACGTCGACGGCACGCTCCTCGACAGCCAGCACGCCATCGTGGCGGCCATGGCGGAAGCCTATCTGCAGCACGGATTGCCGGCGCCCACGCGGGAGGCCGTGCGGGCGATCGTCGGACTCTCGGTCGCGGAAGCGGTGGCGGAGCTTTCGGCCGAGGCCTCCGATCATCCGCTGCAGGACATCGGCGAGGCCTTCAAGCGCAGCTTCATGGAAAGCCGCAGGAGCTCGCCCGACGGCATGGCGCTCTATCCGGGCGCGCTCGAGATCATCGGAGCATTGGCGGCCCGGCAGGATGTCCTGCTCGGCCTCGCCACCGGCAACTCCCGACGCGGCGTCGCGCACTTTCTGGAGCGTTTCGGGTTGGAGGACCGCTTCGTCACGCGCCAGACGGCCGACGACGCGCCGTCGAAGCCTCATCCGGCGATGGTGCTTCAGGCGGTCGCCGAGGCGGGCGTGGCGGCCGAATGCGCCGTTATGATCGGCGACACCACTTTCGACATGGAGATGGCGCGGGCCGCGGGCGCTCGGGCGATCGGCGTCGCCTGGGGCTATCACCCGCGCGAGCGCCTGCTCGCCGCCGGCGCCGAAACCATACTGGAGAGCTTTGAGGAACTGCCGGGGGTTCTTGGGCTGCTGGACGCCGTGGAGGCCGCGTGATGGTTGAGATCGCTCCGGAAGCGCTCGGGAAGGCTTCGCTCCCGAAGCGTTTCTACAAGACAGTCGAGGTTCTCGACGACGCGGGCCGCTTCTTCGTGACGCTCGATCGCCGCAAGGTGAGGACCCCGGCCAAGGCCGCTCTCACCTTCTCGTCGCTCGCCCTCGCCGAAGCCGTGGCCGAGGAATGGCGCGCCCAGCAGGACGTCATCGATCCGCGGACGATGCCGCTCACCCGCATCGCAAACGTGGCGATCGACGGCGTCGCGTCCGAGCGCGACGCGGTCGTGGCCGAGATCGTGAAATACGCGTCGAGCGACCTCGTCTGCTACCGGGCCGACACGCCGGACCGGCTCGTTGCGCGCCAGACGGAGCATTGGGATCCGGTGCTGGCCTTCGCCCGCGACGATCTCGGCGTCCGCTTCGTGCTGGCCCAGGGCGTGATGTTCGTCGACCAGCCGGAAGACACACTCGAGGCGGTGCGGCAGGCGCTGCCCCGGGACGACCATTTCGTGCTCGCGGCGCTCAGCACGATGACCACCCTGACCGGCTCGGCCCTGCTGGCGCTCGGCGTCCTGAGGGGCTGGCACACGGTCGAGCAGGCCTGGGCCGCTGCGAATGTCGACGAGGGCTGGAACACTGAGCTCTGGGGGCATGACGCCGAGGCCGCGGCCCGCCAGGAGGCGCGGCGCGTCGAGATGGAAGCCGCCGCCCGCGTCATCACGCTGAGCCTCTCGCCCCGCTGAGCGCCGCCGCCCCCTGGGCGGCCGGACGCGCGGGCCAAAACCAAGCCGGCTCCTGAGTCCCGCGGGGGGAGCGCCCCAGGCTCGGCCGTCTTCCTCCTTTGTCGACGTTGCCGGGCCGCGTCGGTCGGGCTACGGCTGCACCGCAACATCCTTGATATTTGAAGGGCGGCGTCGCGATGAAGGACATTCTGCAGGAGCTCGAGCAGCGTCGCGCCACCGCCCGCCTCGGCGGCGGCGAGAAGCGCATCGCCGCCCAGCACGCGCGCGGCAAGCTGACGGCTCGCGAACGGCTCGAGATCCTGCTCGATCCCGGCTCCTTCGAAGAATACGACATGTTCGTCGAGCATCGCTCGAGCGACTTCGGGATGGAGAAGCAGAAGATCCCCGGCGACGGCGTCGTCACCGGCTGGGGCACGGTGAATGGCCGCAAGGTCTTCGTCTTCGCGAAGGACTTCACGGTGTTCGGCGGTTCGCTGTCCGAAGCGCACGCCCAGAAGATCACCAAGATCCAGGACATGGCGATCCGGAACCGGGCCCCCGTGATCGGCCTGTTCGACGCGGGCGGGGCCCGCATCCAGGAAGGCGTCGCGGCGCTCGGCGGCTATGGCGAAGTGTTCCAGCGCAACGTGCTGGCCTCCGGCGTCATCCCGCAGATCTCGGTGATCATGGGCCCGTGCGCGGGCGGCGACGTCTATTCGCCGGCGATGACCGACTTCATCTTCATGGTCCGCGACCGGTCCTACATGTTCGTGACCGGTCCGGACGTCGTGAAGACGGTGACCAACGAGACGGTCACCGCGGAAGAGCTCGGCGGCGCCAAGGTGCACACGACGAAGTCGTCGATCGCCGACGGCGCCTATGACAATGACGTCGACGCTCTGGTCGACATGCGCCGGCTGATGGATTTCCTGCCCGGCAACAACATCGAAGGCGTGCCCGAGTGGCCGTCCTTCGATGACCCGGACCGGCTCGACGCTTCGCTCGACACGTTGATCCCGGACAACCCGAACAAGCCCTACGACATCAAGGAACTGATCCTGAAGACCGTCGACGAGAGCGACTTCTTCGAGATTCAGGAAGCCTTCGCGCGCAACATCGTCACCGGGTTCGGCCGGATGGAGGGCCGCACGGTCGGGATCGTCGCCAACCAGCCGATGGTGCTGGCGGGCGTTCTCGACAGCGACGCGAGCCGCAAGGCGGCGCGCTTCGTGCGCTTCTGCGACTGCTTCGAGATTCCGATCGTCACCTTCGTCGACGTGCCGGGCTTCCTGCCCGGCACGGCCCAGGAGTATGGCGGGCTCATCAAGCACGGCGCGAAGCTGCTGTTCGCCTACGCCGAGGCGACCGTCCCGAAGGTCACCGTGATCACCCGCAAGGCCTATGGCGGCGCCTATGACGTCATGGCCTCGAAGCATCTGCGCGGCGACGTCAACTACGCCTGGCCTTCGGCGCAGATCGCCGTGATGGGCGCCAAGGGCGCCGTCGAAATCATCTTCCGCGGCGCCGACGCGGACGGCATCGCGCAGAAGACCAGGGAATACGAGGATCGCTTCATGTCGCCCTTCGTGGCGGCCGAGCGCGGCTATATCGACGAGGTCATCCTGCCTCGATCGACCCGCCGCCGTGTCGCCCGCGCGCTCGCGATGCTCCGGGGCAAGCGGCTCGAGAACCCCTGGAAGAAGCACGACAACATTCCGCTCTGAGGCTTTTCGTCCCGAAATGGCACGTGGAGCCGGATGCGGCTTGACAAAAAACTTCGCCGGTTAACCTTCCGCTAACTTCCGACTCGCTTTTTCCGAGCGTTAACGCTTCATTAACCCTCGCGATCGGGAGCGAGGGCGTGCGCCTGCGCCGCTGAGAAAGCGGCGCTCCGTGGCTGATCGCGTAGCGATGAGGTCAGGAATGGTCGCACTCGATCTTGCACCGCTCCACGGCGAAGCCGAGGAGCGCGTTCACCCACGCAAAGGCGTCAAGGTCGGTGGCCGCGACGCGCTCTGGAAACGGCTGGAATACGGCACGCTGATCGGCGGCATGGCGGTCGGCGCCATGCTCGGCGTCTGGTGGATGTTCACCCACCAGATGACCTGGATCGAGTGGACCTCGCTGGCCGTGGGCTACGTCGTCATCAATGTCGGCGTCGGCATGGGCTACCACCGTTATTTCACCCACCGCGCCTTCGAGACCTCGACGCCGATGCGCTATGCGATCGGCATCCTGGCGCAGCTCTGCTGCCAGGGCTCGGTGCTGCGCTGGGTGGCCGATCACCGCCGCCACCATGCGCACGCGGACCAGTGCGGCGACGTCCACAGCCCGGTCGTCGACGGGATGTGCAACAACGAGGGCACGCTGAAAGGGCTGTTCCACAGCCATATCGGATGGCTTGCCGACGCTACGACGACGGATCTCGACGTGTTCGCGCGCGATCTCCAGCAGGACCCGGTCATCATGTGGTGCCACCGCACCCGCTGGTTCTGGGCCTTCGTCTCGATGGCGGGCGCGCCCTTCCTGTTCGGCTACGCCTTCGGCGGTCTCGAGCACGGCATCGGCTCGATGCTGGTGGGCGGGTTCCTCCGGACGTTCCTGTTCCTCAACATCGTTCTCGCCGTGAACTCGATCGGCCACACCTTCGGGTCGGAGCGGTTCGAGAACCACAGCCACGCCAAGAACAACTGGATCCTGGCTCTGCTGACCTTCGGCGACGGCTGGCACAACAACCACCACAAGCACCCGCGCAACGCCTATGCCGGGCTCGCCTGGTACGAGATCGACGTGAACGGCTACATCATCTCCGGCCTGGAGAAGCTCGGGCTGGTGTGGAACGTCGTGCGCGTGCCGACCGCCAAGGCCGACTGAGCGGTCGGCCCTCTCCCTCTCTCTCTAGCGACTGTCCAGCCGGAGCCTTGCGCTCCGGCTTTTTTGTATGCGCGGATTTGCGCATTGAGGGGTAAGCACTTCTGGCTCTCGATCACGTATATGTAATTCATGCCCGGGCGACGCCTGGGGCGTTCGGGCGAGATGATGCGCGTACTGGTCGTGTCGATCGGCACATACGGCGACGTGCTGCCATTCATCGCGATGGCGGCGGAGCTCGGTCGCCGCGGTCATGAGGTCACGCTCGCCAGCGCCGAGACGTTCGAGGCGCCGGCGCGGCGGGCCGGCGTCGCCTTCGAGCCGCTGATGTCGACGGCGGAATACGCCGGCCTGTTCGACCATCCGGATTTCTGGCGCCCATGGCTGGGACCGCAGCGCCTTTTCTCGGCGCTCCCGGAGCTCGCGCGGCCGACTTACGAGTTCATCGCGCGCAATCACCAGCCGGGAGAGACGGTGGTGGTCGCCTCCGCGCTGGCGTTCGGGGCCCGCGTGGCCGAGGAGATCCTCAAGGTCCCCGTGGTCTGGGCGCATCTGACGCCCATCCTGCTTCCGAGCCGGCACGAGCCGCCGCGGCTGCCCTTTCTGCCCCTGCCGCGCTGGTTGCCGCCTACCCTGAAGTGGAAGCTGCAGACCGGCGCGTACAAGTACGCCATCGCGCCGCGACTTCTGCCGCAGCTCAACGCGTTCAGGGCCGAGCACGGCCTGCCGCCGATCCAGAACCTGCGCAAATGGTGGCGGCCGCGTCGGCGCATGGCGCTGCTGTTCCCGGACTGGTTCGCGGCCCCGCAGCCGGACTGGCCCGAGCAGGCCCGCCAACTCGATTTCCCGCGGGCGGACCTCTTCGGCGCGCGCTCGGAGCGCCTCGATCCGGCGCTCCAGGCGTTTCTGAGCGCGGGCGAGAAGCCGATCGCGATCACGTTCGGATCCGCGCGGTTCGGGTCCGACAAGCTCTACCGCGCGGCGATCGAGGCCTGCGTGCGGCTGGGCCGGCGGTGCCTCGTTCTCTCCCAGCAGCCGATGGAGGCGCTCGAGGGCCTCGAGCACGCCGCCTTCTTCACCGAGTACGCGCCGCTGAGCGAGGTGCTGCCGAGCTGCGCGGCTCTGGTTCATCACGGCGGGGTCGGCACCGTCTCGCTCGCGCTCGCCGCCGGCGTGCCTCAGCTGATCGCGCCGATGGCGTTCGACCAGTTCGATCACGCGGCGCGCGTGCGGCGCCTCGGTTGCGGCGCCTCGCTCTCTCGCTGGCGGTTCGGCTCTCGGGATGCAGACCGTGTGACCAGCATCTGACATCTCAGGATTGCCGCCGGTAGCCGGCTCGAATTAG
>NZ_JBJKEX010000014.1:0-23996 GCF_045505405.1 Hansschlegelia beijingensis
CGGCCGCCGCATAGGCGGTCGCCGCCGGGGCCTGCGCGGGCTCGGCGACGGGCTCCGCCGCAGGCGCAGCGCTCGCCATCAGGGTCTCCGCCGAGACGCTGACTTCCGAAGCGAGTTCCGCGTCCTTCACGGGCTTGAGCGAAGCCATCTGGACGCCTTCCGGCGTTCCGGGACGGCCGAACTCCTGATAGGTCGCGAGAAGTTTCTCGTCGTCGCGGCCGGAGAGAGGCGCGAGCCCGATGTAATCCAGCTTCACATTGCCCACGCCATCGCCGCGGAACCCGAGCACCTCGGCCGCGCGGCGCGAGACGTCGATCATGCGGCCTTTGTGATAGGGGCCGCGGTCATTCACCCGAACGACGATCGAGCGGCCGTTCTTGACGTTGGTGACCCGCACGTAGGAGGGCAGCGGCAGGTTCGGGTGAGCGGCGGTGAAGCCTTTGAGGTCGAAAGTCTCGCCGTTCGCAGTGGGACGGCCGTGGAAGGCGGCTCCGTACCAGGACGCGAGGCCGACCTGTGGACGCTTCCGCGTGGTCGCCGTTTTCTCGGCCACAATGTAGCGCTTCGCGCCGGCCGGCCGCTCGGCGTTCGCAGCAGCGGCGACCTGCTCGGGCGGAAGCTGGGTCGCCAGCGCGGCGGGCTCGGCGGCCGCGACCTTGGCCCCGTTATGCGCGGAGCATCCTGCGAGCAGGCCCGACAGCGCCAGGAGGCCCGCCGCCGATGATACGGAACCCAGTTTCGCCGAGCGGCGCCATGAACTTGTGGGGGAACTGTGACGCTTCGCGTTAAGTCGTGCCGCCCCAGCGTTCATGCCATTTTCCCCGTTAAGCCGGCGGAGATTGCACGCGGCAGACCTGTAGATCAAGTCTGACTCGCGAAGCCGAGACCCTAAAAGGCCCCGGCGCATCCCCCGAATCGGTCCCGCATATGTGTCGGAACCGTCACTCTGAGTTGGCAAAATGGTCGCGCAATTGCGGCGGCAATGGGGCGTGACAATAAAGCCTCAACCATATCCCTTAACCGGTGATGAGGAATTTGGAGAGAGTCAGCCGGATCGGAACTGCGGCTTGCGGCCGTCAGGTCAGAAACGCTAAATGCGCGGGCGCGCTTCGGCGATCGCGGAAGGGTGGCCGAGCGGTTTAAGGCAGCGGTCTTGAAAACCGCCGTGCGGGTGACCGTACCGTGGGTTCGAATCCCACCCCTTCCGCCACTTCGCAAATCAGATTGGCTTCAGGGCCGCGTCCGACGACGCGGCCACAACGTCGCGTGGCTCGCTGACAGACCGCGCGCGGCGACCGGAAGAAGTCGGCTCCGCACCAACAGAAAAGCCCGGACGCTTGCGCGCCCGGGCTCTTCATTGCGTAGCGGATAGAGCTTACCAGCCGAACTTGTAAGCGACGCCCGCCATCACGCGATGCTCGCTGTAGTCGGCGCGGCCACGAGCGCCGCTGAAGCTGAAGCTGTCCTTGCCGTAGTCGGCGTAGCGGTAGTCGGCGCGGACCGAGACGTTGTCGGTCGCGGCGTACTCGAGGCCACCGCCGACGGTCCAGCCGACAGCGGTCTTGCTGTCCTTGCCGAAGCCCGCGACGCGCACCTTGCGGTCGGCGTAGGCGATACCGCCGGCGCCGTACACCAGGAAGTTCTCGAACGCGTAGCCGAGACGGGCGCGGGTCGCGCCGTTCCAGCGCGTCTGAGCCTTCACGCCACCCGACTTGTCGTCGATGTCGGCGTAGTTGAAGTCGGTCTCGATACCGACGACGACCGGCGAGTTGTCGAACTGGTAGTTGTAGCCAGCGTAACCGCCGACGACGAAGCCCTTCGGCTTGATGCCGCCGATGTTGGTGTCACCCCAGCTGTAGCCGCCCTGGATACCGATATACGGACCGGTCCAGCTGAAGGACGGCACCGGCGCCGCGACGGCGGGAGCCGGCTCGTAAGCGGGGAGATCGGCCGCGGACGCAGCCGACGCGAAAGTCAGCGCCGCCACAGAGGCCGCGCCGAGAACGATATTGCGGATCATTTGGTTACCCAATCAAGTTGGACGCGAACCCCGATGGCGGTGCGCGATGATCGGTAAATGACCTCCCTGAGCGCCGTTGTCGACCACCGGTTTGGTCTTCCTTTCGGGGTGAGGACTTTCTGCAACTATGCTCCTAAGAGAGCCTTAATTTTGAGACATCTACTTGCCGCAGAGTCGCCTTTTCGTCGCCATATATTCTAAAGAAAGCCTTTCGACGAGCGTCGAAACCTGGGGCGCATCAACGATTGCGCCAAGGCCCTGGCCGGCGCCCCATATGTCCCGCCAGGGCGTCGCAGAGGCGGCGAAGTCCATGCGGCTCTTGGCGGTCTCATCCAGCCGGTCGGGATCCATGCCGGCCGCCGCTATGGAAGGCTTCAGATAATTGCCCGCGACGCCGGTGAAGAGCGCGGTGTAGACGATGTCGCTCGCCGCCCCATCGATCAGCATCTGCTTGTATCGCCAATCGGCGTCGGCCTCCTGCGTGGCGATGAAGCGGGTGCCGATATAGGCGAGGTCCGCGCCCAGCGCCTCGGCTGCGAGAATCGCTGCGCCGCTGGCGATCGCCCCTGAAAGCGCGATCGGTCCATCGTAGAACGCGCGAATCTCTTGGAGCAGCGCGAACGGGCTCACAGTCCCGGCGTGGCCGCCCGCGCCCGCGCAGACGAGGACCAGCCCGTCCACGCCGGCCCTGATCGCCTTCTCGGCGTGTCGGACGGAGATCACGTCATGAAACACGATTCCGCCCCAGCCATGGACCGCCGCCACGACTTCGTCAGGGGGACGAAGCGAGGTGATGACGATAGGGACGCGGTGCCCCTCGCAGACGCGCATGTCGTCCGCGAGGCGGACGTTGGAGGCGTGCACGATCTGGTTCACCGCGTATGGCGCGACCGGAGCCTCCGGGTTGGCCGCGGCGAATTCGGCGAGCTCTCGCCCGATCCGTTCCAGCCAGACTCCGAGCATCTGCGGAGGACGGGCGTTCAGCGCGGGAAACGCGCCCACGATTCCCGCCTTGCACTGCGCGATCACCAGGTCCGGCCCTGACACGATGAACATCGGGGCGCCGATCACCGGCAGCGACAGACGGCCTTGCAGTATCGGCGGAAGAGGCATGGTGGGCCCGGAGGGAGGACGCGGCCAGTCTAGCTGCGGGAAACCGGACGGCGGAACCCGCGTGCCCTACTCCGCCGCCAGAACGGGGCCTTCCGAGGCTTTCGCGGCGCGGGCCGCGCACAGCTTCTCGAAATCCTCTCCCGCATGATGCGAGGACCGCGTCAGCGGGCTTGCTGAGACCATCAGGAAGCCCTTGGCGTAGGCGATGGTCTCCAGCGAGGCGAACTCCTGCGGCGGCACGAAACGCTCGACCCTGTGATGGCGGCGCGTGGGCTGGAGGTATTGGCCGATCGTGAGGAAATCGACCTCCGCCGACCGCAGATCGTCCATCAGCTGGAGCACCTCGTTCCGCTCCTCCCCGAGACCGACCATGATGCCGGACTTGGTGAAGATCGTGGGATCGAGCTCCTTCGCGCGCTGCAGCAGCCGGAGCGAGTGGAAGTAGCGCGCGCCGGGGCGCACCGTGAGGTAGAGCGACGGGACGCATTCGAGGTTGTGGTTGAAGACGTCCGGCCGCGCTTCGATCACGCGCTCCAGCGCCCCGTCCTTGCGGAGAAAATCGGGGGTCAGCACCTCGATGGTCGTGGCCGGGCTTGCGGCTCGGGTGGCCTCGATCACCTCGGCGAAGTGGCGCGCGCCGCCATCCGGCAGGTCGTCCCGGTCGACGGAGGTGATCACGACATGGAGCAGGCCGAGCTTCGCCACGGCTTCCGCGACCCGCGCAGGTTCGGCCGCGTCCACGGCCTCCGGCAGACCGGTCCGCACGTTGCAGAAGGCGCAGGCCCGCGTGCAGGTGTCGCCCAGGATCATGAAGGTGGCGTGCTTTTTCGACCAGCATTCGCCGATGTTCGGGCAGCCTGCCTCCTCGCAGACCGTCACGAGCTTGTTGGACCGGACGATCTCCTGGGTCTCGCGATAGACCGGCGAGCTCGGGGCGCGAACCCTGATCCAGTCCGGCTTGGCGAGCGCCTCGCTTTCGGGGCGGTTGGCCTTCTCAGGATGCCGGGGGCGCGGGGCGCCGTGGGTGCGGTCGAGCACCGTGACCATGGCTCGAGGCGTGTCCTGTTTCGCAGCTGAAAGCCGCAAAGAGAAAGGGAGAGCGGGCTCGCCCGCTCTCCCTAAACTTAGTCCATGGCTGGCCGCGCGTCGATGCGCCCGCCAGCGCGCTGGAAGCAGGTCAGGCCGTGCGGCCGCGCACCATCCGCCACACCCAGATCAGCAGACAGGCGCCGATGATCGCGATGACCGACTGCCAGATCCAGCCATCCGGCGGGATGACGCCCAGCATCCTGAGGATTGCATTCAGGACGAGCGCGCCCACGATCCCGAGGATGATGTTCATCATCACCCCCATTTCGGATTTCATGATCTGCTCGGCGATCCATCCGGCGATGCCGCCGAGAATGATCGCCATAATCCAGCCGACGCCTTCCATGAAGCAGACTCCCCTGCGTGTTCCATCGGAATAGAGAACCGGGAGCCGACCGGAGCGTTCCGCCTCGGCGCAAAAAACCCGCGCGTCAGGTGTGAATCACGCGGCCATAGGCGTCCAGAACGCTCTCATGCATCATCTCGGAGAGCGTCGGATGGGGGAACACGGCGTGGATGAGCTCCTCCTCGGTCGTTTCGAGATTCATGGCGATGACGAAACCCTGGATGAGCTCGGTGACCTCAGCGCCGACCATATGGGCGCCGAGCAGCTGGCCGGTCTGCGCGTCGAAGATCGTCTTCACCAGACCTTCGGGCTCGCCAAGCGCGATCGCCTTGCCGTTGCCGCTGAACGGGAAGCGCCCGACCTTGATCTCGCGGCCCTGCTCGCGGGCCTTCTTCTCGGTCAGCCCGACTGAGGCGATCTGGGGATTGCAGTAGGTGCAACCCGGGATCTTGGCCTTGTCCATCGGGTGGACCGGCAGGCCTTTGATGCCCTCCACGCAGATGACGCCCTCGTGCTCCGCCTTGTGGGCGAGCATCGGCGGGCCGGCGACATCGCCGATGGCGTAGACGCCCTTCACGTTGGTGCGCCCAAGTCCATCCGTGACGATGATCCCGCGCTCGGTTTTCACGCCGAGAGCCTCAAGACCGAGGTTCTCGATGTTGCCGACCACGCCCACAGCCGAAATGACGCGCTCGACCTTGATCGTCTCGGTCTTGCCGTCGCTGGTCTCCACCGTCGCGGTCACGTCGTCCGCGCCCTTGTCGAGCTTGGCGACCTTGGCGCCGGTGAGGATCCGGATGCCCTGCTTCTCGAAGCGCTTGCGGGCGTGGGCCGCGATCTCCTCGTCCTCGACGGGCAGGATCTGAGGCAGCACCTCGACCACCGTCACCTCCGCGCCCATGGTGCGGTAGAAGCTCGCGAACTCGATGCCGATGGCGCCGGAGCCGATCACCAGGAGCGACTTCGGCATCCGGTCGGGGACCATGGCCTCGAAATAGGTCCACACCAGCTTTCTGTCGGGCTCCAGACCCGGCAACGCGCGCGGGCGCGCGCCCGTGGAGACGATGATGTTCCTGGCCTGGTAGGTCCCCTCCCCGAGCGCGCCCTTCGGCGGCGGAGCGGGAGGTCCCAGCACCGACTTCTTCGGCGGAACGACCTTCACCTCGCCGGGCTTCGAGATCGTGGCTTCGCCCCAGATGACGTCGATCTTGTTCTTCTTCATCAGGAAGCCGACGCCGCCGTTGAGCTGCGCCGACACCCCGCGCGAGCGCTTCACCACGGCCGCCACGTCGAAGCCGACCTTCTCGGCGGTCAGGCCGTACGCTTCGGGATGCTGGAAATAGTGAAAGACCTCCGCCGAGCGGAGCAGCGCCTTGGTGGGGATGCAGCCCCAGTTCAGGCAGATTCCGCCGAGGTGCTCACGCTCGACCACCGCCGTCCGGAAGCCGAACTGGGCCGCGCGGATCGCAGCCACATAGCCGCCCGGGCCGCCGCCGATGATGAGGACGTCATAGGGTTCAGCCATTGGTTCGCGCCGCCTGTCGCTGCTCTACGAGCGCCCCGGCGGAGCCGCTCCTGTTGCGGAGAATGCGCGCCGCCTCGGCGACGCAGGCCTCGAACACGCTGAGATCCGTCAGCGGAAGGGCCGCGCTGGGTTCAGCGCGAAGGAAGGCGCCGCCGGAGCGCCGCACGGCTTCGGCCAGCATCAGGTTTTCGGGCAGGTCGAAGTCCTCCACGGCCATGCCATCCTCGTGGAAGGGCCGCTCTCGGCGGGTCTCCTTCGGTCGATCGCCCATCACCCTGTCGCGCAACACGCGCGGATCGTTCGAATAGGCGAAGACCGGCTTGCCCATGGCGAAGGCCAGGCCGACCTCGAACGCGACGCCGACATCGCCACTGGCGCCGCGGAATGGAGTGAGGTTGGCCAGCACGAGGTCGCAGGCTTCGATCATCCGCAGGTTTCCGGCGAACAGGGAGGCCGGGGACGGTTCTTCGCCCGGGACCAGATCATTCTCGCAAGGGTCCAGCCCCTCGAAACCGTGCCGCCGGCAGATCGCCTTCTTGCGCGCCGCCAGCGCCGCCGGCTCCGGCAGGAAAACCTCCGGCCCTGCGAGATAGGCCTTCATCGTCACACGTATTGCGCCACGCCGTCGCCGAAGGACCAGTTCTCCTTCTTCACCTCGACGAGGTTGATGATGACATTGTTCGGCTTGACGCCTGCAGCGCTCTCGAAGCGTGCGGCGATGTTCCGGTAGAGCGCCTGCTTCAGTTCGGTGGAACGCCCTTCGTTGGCGGTGATCTGGACGATCACGAGGTCGTCGTCATGCGCGATGTCTAGATAGCTCGCCGCGTAGACGAACTCGGACTTGTCGTGCTCGTGGACCAGGATGAACTTGTCGTTCTCCGGCACGTTGAAGACCTCCCGCAGGGCCTCGTAGACGCTCTCCGCCATGGCGCGCTTATGGGCTTCGTTGCGGCCCTTCAGGAGCGAGATTCGGACGAGCGGCATAGGTCTTCCTTGGGTATCGAGGGCGCGCGGTCAGGCCGCGTCACGCCAGCATCGCGATCGGCTTTTCGATCAGCTTCTTGATTTCGGCGACCAGCGTCGCGCCGAGCGCGCCGTCGACCGCGCGGTGGTCACAGGACAGCGTGACGCTCATGACCGTGGCGACCCGGATCTTCGAGCCGACGACGACGGGCCGCTTCTCCCCCGCGCCGACCGCCAGGATCGTCGAGTGCGGCGGATTGATCACCGCCGTGAAGTCCTTGACCCCGTACATGCCGAGATTCGACACCGCCGTCGTGCCGCCCTGATATTCCTCCGGCTTGAGCTTGCGCTCCCGCGCGCGGGCGGTGAGATCCTTCATCTCCTTCGCGATCGCCGAGAGCGTCTTGGTCTCGACGGCGCGGATGATGGGGGTGATGAGGCCGTTGTTGGGCAGGGCGACAGCCACGCCGACATCCGCATGCTTGTGGCGCAGCATCGCGCCCTCGGTCCAGGTGACGTTAGCGTCCGGCACCCGCGACAGCGCTACGCCGAGCGCCTTCACCACGATGTCGTTGACCGAAACCTTCCAGGCGGGCTTGCCATCCTTTTCGGGCGCAGCGGCGTTCACCTGCTCGCGAAGCGCCAGCAGGTCGTCGATGACGCAATCGACCGTCACGTAGAACTGCGGCACGGTCTGCCGCGCCTCCGTCATCCGGCGCGCGATCGTCTTCCGCATGCCGTCGTGCGGGATCTCTTCGTAGGAGCCCTCCGGGAACAGCTTGCGGACGGCTTCGTCGGAAACCGGCGCCGGGGCGGAAACGCCCGCGCGGGCTTCCTGGGCGGGCGCCTTTTCTCCGCCGCCGGCGGCCTTCGCCTTCTCGACATCGGCCTTGACGATGCGCCCATGGGGGCCTGAGCCGGACAGCGCCTTCAGGTCCAGGCCGGCGTCTTTCGCGAGCCGGCGCGCGAGCGGGGATGCAAAGATGCGCTCGCCCGTGTCATGCCCGTTCGCAGCCGGCTGCCTTGGCTTCGCTTCGGCCGCAGGCGCCTCGTCGTGCGCGGACTCTGATGGGCCGGACGGCTCCGGCGCCGCCGACTCCGTTTTGGCGGCCTTGGGCTTAGCATCGGCCTGCGGCTTCGCCGTCTCGCTCAGCGCGCTGTCGTCCTCGCCCTCGCCCAGCAAAATCGCGATGGGCTCGTTGACGGCGACGTCCGCCGTGCCTTCCGGCACCACGATCTTGCCGATCCGGCCTTCGTCGACCGCCTCGACCTCCATGGTGGCCTTGTCGGTCTCTATCTCTGCGATGACGTCGCCGGACCGGACCTCATCGCCCTCCTTCACGAGCCACTTGGCGAGGTTGCCCTTCTCCATCGTGGGCGAGAGGGCGGGCATCAGGATATTGGTCGGCATCGGTCTTCAGGCCTCTTCAGAAGGCTTCTGTGGCGTCTGTCGCATCGAACCGAAAGGGGATCGCCAGGAGGACGGCGACCGCCTTCGATCTGGCCGTCATGACCGGTAGCAGACCGCTTTCGCCGCCTCGACCACCTCGGCCACGCTCGGCAGAGCAAGCTTTTCGAGGTTCGCCGCGTAAGGCATCGGCACGTCCTTGCCGGAGACCCGCGTCACGGGCGCGTCGAGCCAGTCGAAGGCGCGCTCCATGATCCGCGCCGCGATCTCGGCCCCGACCCCGGATTGCGCCCAGCCCTCCTCGACCGTCACGCAGCGGCCGGTCTTCTTCACCGACGCGATGACGGTGTCGGTATCCATCGGCCGCAGGGTCCGCAGGTCGATGACCTCCGCCTCAATCCCGTCCTTGGCGAGTTCCTCGGCGGCCTTCAGCGCGTAGGTCATCCCGATCGACCAGGCGACGATCGTCACGTCCTTGCCCGGACGGGCGATCTTCGCCTTGCCGATGGGCACGAGGTAATCGTCGAGCTTCGGCACCGGAGAAGACTGGCCGTAGAGGATCTCGTTCTCGAGGAACACGACCGGGTTCTCGTCCCGGATCGCCGCCTTGAGCAGGCCCTTGAAGTCGGCGGCCGTGTAGGGCGCCACGACGATCAGCCCGGGAACGCTCGAATACCAGGCGGAGTAATCCTGGCTGTGCTGGGCTGCGACGCGCGCCGCGGCGCCGTTGGGACCGCGGAACACGATCGAGCAGTTCATCTGCCCGCCGGACATGTAGTGGGTCTTGGCGGCCGAATTGATGATCTGGTCCATCGCCTGCATGGCGAAGTTGAAGGTCATGAACTCCACGATCGGCTTCAGGCCGGCGAGCGCTGCCCCGACCCCGACGCCGGCGAAGCCGTGCTCCGTGATCGGCGTGTCGATCACCCGCTCCGGGCCGAACTCGTCCAGCAGGCCCTGGCTGACCTTGTAGGCGCCCTGGTATTCGGCGACCTCTTCTCCCATCAGGAACACGCGTTCATCGGCCCGCATCTCTTCGGCCATGGCGTCGCGCAGCGCTTC
This sequence comes from Hansschlegelia beijingensis, assembly GCF_045505405.1. GTDB lineage: Bacteria > Pseudomonadota > Alphaproteobacteria > Rhizobiales > Methylopilaceae > Methylopila > Methylopila beijingensis_A. Next base: position 9,527 of record NZ_JBJKEX010000014.1, read on the forward strand.
GCGGACGGTGAGGGAGACCATCTCCGTCCCCTCCGGCACGTCCGGCTCCGGCGTGGCCTCGGGTTGCGGAGGGGCGGCTGCGGCCGAGCCCGCCGCCTTCGCCTCCTGCGGGGACTGCTTGCCCCCCGCCTCGTCCTTCGCGGCGCCCTCCTCCGCGGACTTGGCGGCGGCTTCTCCGCCTGAAGTCGGCTCATCCGCCGGAGGTTCGGCGTCCGTCTTCTGCTGCTTGGCGCCCGCCTGGGCGCCGCCGTCGCTCAACGCGCCCGCGTCTTCCCCCTCTCCGAGGATCAGCGCGATCGGCGTGTTCACCCTGACGTCCTCGGCGCCTTCCTCGATCAGGATCTTGCCGAGCGTGCCCTCGTCGACCGACTCCACCTCCATGGTGGCCTTGTCGGTCTCGATTTCGGCGATCACGTCGCCGGACTTCACCGCGTCGCCCTCCTTCTTCAACCACTTGGCGAGCTTGCCCGCCTCCATGGTCGGCGACAGCGCCGGCATGAGGACTTCGATCGGCATGGGGGAACGTCCCTCTATCTTACAAGTCTTCTTGTCATCGGCCGCCCTCGGGAGGCGGCCGCGCCGGTCAGCGCAGGACGTCGGTCCACAGTTCGGAGGGGTCAGGCTCCGGATCGGAGCTCGCGAACTCGGCGGCGGCGTTGACGATGTCACGCACCTCCTTGTCGACCGCCTTGAGGTCGTCCTCGGTGGCGTGGCCTTCCTCGATCAGGCGCTTGCGAATCTGCTCGATCGGGTCGTGCGTCTCCCGCATCTTCTGGACCTCTTCCTTCGACCGGTATTTCGCCGGATCGGACATGGAGTGGCCGCGATAGCGGTAGGTGATCATCTCGAGGATATAGGGGCCATTCCCCTCGCGGGCATATTTCACCGCCCGCTCGCCGGCGGCCTTCACCGCGCGCACGTCCATGCCGTCGACCTGCTCGCCCGGTATGTCGAAGCTCGCGCCGCGATGGGACAGGTTGGTCGTGGAGGAGGCTCGCTCGACGGACGTCCCCATCCCGTACTTGTTGTTCTCGATCACATAGACGATCGGCAGCTTCCAGAGCTTCGCCATGTTGAAGCTCTCGTAGACCTGGCCCTGGTTGGTCGCGCCGTCGCCGAAATAGGCGAGCGTCACCTTGCCGTTCTTCCGGTACTTGTTGGCGAACGCCAGTCCGGTGCCGAGGGAGACCTGCGCGCCCACGATGCCGTGGCCGCCGTAGAAATGCTTCTCCACGCTGAACATGTGCATGGAGCCGCCCTTGCCCTTGGAGTAGCCGCTGCGGCGCCCGGTGAGCTCCGCCATGACGCCCTTCGGGTCCATCTCGCAGGCGAGCATATGGCCGTGGTCGCGATAGCCGGTGATCACCTGGTCGCCGGGCGTCAGCGCCATCTGCATTCCGATGACGACCGCTTCCTGCCCGATATAGAGGTGGCAGAAGCCGCCGATCAGACCCATTCCGTAGAGCTGGCCAGCCTTCTCCTCGAAGCGGCGAATCAGCAGCATCTCGCGATGCGCATGCAGCTCCTCGTCTTTCGAGAAGGTCATGGCCGCATCGTCGGAGCCGTGGGCTCCCGGCTGCGCCGAACTGGCGGGTTTTGCGGCCTCGGAGGCGCTTTCGCGCTTCGGCGACTGCTTCTTGGCGGCTGTGGCTGCCATAAGGGTCCCTGGTTTTTTCCTCTTATTTTCTGAGGAAGCTACCGCGCGGGCACGACGAAGGCGAGACGCGTCCTCGCGAGCGGCTTCCACCCCCGATGTGACAGATGATCGACGAAAGTAGCAAGGGGGCGGCGGAGATTCCGCCCATGCGCTCAGTGCGCCTGGATCACCCGGTCATCGCGCCGCAGCCAGCCGAGATCCGCCCGCGCCCGCTCGTCCAGGAGATCGGGGTCAAGCCGGTCGGTGCTGAGCAGGTCTATCCGGTGTTCGATCGCGGCGCGGTCGGCCTTCACCGCCGCAAGTTCGGCCGTGAGTTGCTGGACCTCGAGCTCGGTGGAGCGGCTCGCGACGAGCCCGTGAGCGCCGGTGTAAGCCTGCTGGCCGAAATAGCTGACCGCGCCTGCGGCGACGATCCACAGGGTGAGCTGTGCGGCGGCCATGCGCCAACGGGTGCGGACGATCATGCCGCGAGAGTAGCCAACCATGGTTTCCGATCCGTTACGCGGCGCGCTTGAGCCTGTGTCGGAGGCGGCTCGCGACGCGCGCCAGCGATCCCCTGGGGCCGCGTCCCCGGGCGCCGTCGGAGTCGAGCGGTGAGGAGGGCTCCTCCTCGTCCTCGAGCCTGAGTCCGGCCCGGATCACGCGGCCCTCGTCGACGCCACGGACGATAAGGGTGGCGGGCCCAAACTCGGCGACGTCGCCAAGCTCCGGCCGGCTCTCGAAACGGCTCGCGAAGAAGTCCGCCACCGTTCGGTCCCGCTCCTCCGGCGGAACTTCCAGACCATAGAGTTCGGCGAGCGTCGCGAGCGCCGCGTCGCCCCGCAGCGGAAACTCGCCAAGGGCCGGACGCGCGCGCCCCGCTTCGGTCGAGGTGAAGAGCCCGTCCAGTTCCGCCACCCGTTCGGGGGCGGCGAGGAAATAGCCATAGTCGCCGGGCTTGAGGCTGCCCGCCTCCGCGGGGTCGAGGATCTCGTTCGCTCGAACCACCATGATGGGCCGCGCCCAACGAGGCACCGAATCCCGCGCGAGGATCGGGCAGTTCGGCGTCACGGCGTAGCCGACCATCTCCTGCGCGAGCTGGCCGGGAAGGTCGATCTCGACCCTGTTCACGGTGCGGAGCGTCTGGCGGACCGCGAGGTTCAGCCGGCGCGCGAGCGGCGGGATCGTCCAGCCCTGCACGATCAGGGAGATGATCACCACCACGAAGGCGACGTTGAAATAGATCTGGGCGTTGGGCGCCTGGGCGAGCGTCGGAATCGCCGCCAGGAAGATCGAGACCGCGCCGCGCAGGCCGACCCAGCCGACGAAGGCCATCTCGCGACGAGAGAAGCCGAAAGGCGCGAGGCATATGGCGACAGCCACGGGCCGGCCGATGAAGATCAGCACCAGGGCGATCGCGATTGCTGACGGCACCGTCGGCAGCAACTGCGAAGGCGTCACCAGCATGCCGAGCACGATGAACATGACGATCTGGCAGAGCCAGGTGACCGTGTCGTGGAAGGCGATGATGCTCGGCAGGGCTCGCACCTTCCGGTTGCCCACGACGATTCCGGCCAGATAGACGGCCAGGAAGCCCGAGCCATGCAGCACCGCCGCGAGCGAGAAAAGCGCGACCGCGCTCGCCACCACGAACAGCGGATGCAGGCCGGACGGAAGCTCGACCTTGTTGAGCACGAAAGCGAGCGCGAAGCCGCCCGCGACGCCGGCCGCCGCCCCGATCACGGCCTCCTGGAGGAAGTGGCCGAAGATCGACAGACCGGTGTCCCCGCCTCCCGCCGAGACCAGTCCCACGAGCATCACCGTGAGGAAGACGGCGATAGGGTCGTTCGTGCTCGATTCGATTTCCAGCGTCGCATTGACCCGCCGCTGCAGCTGCAGGCCGCTTGATCTGATCAGGAAGAACACGGCGGCGGCGTCGGTCGACGCCACCGTGGCGCCGACCAGCAGCCCCTGGAGCAGGGTGAGATCGAGCGCCCAGGCGGCGAACGAGCCCACGATCCCCGCGGTGAGCACGACCCCCACGGTGGCGAGCATCACGGCGGGCGCCACCGCGCCCGTGACGTGGGACAGGCGCGTGCGGAGGCCGCCGTCAAACAGGATGATCGCGAGCGCGAGCGAGCCGATGAGGTAGGTGAGCCGGTAGTTGTCGAAGGCGACCCCGCCCGGCCCGTCCTGGCCGGTGGCCATCCCGATGACGAGGAAGACGAGCAGCAGCGGCGCTCCGAAGCGCGAAGCGACGAGCGACGACAGGATGCCGACCAGCATCAACGCGGAGCCGAACAGCAGAACCGCGTTGACGATGGTTATGTTTTCCATGTCCCCCGACATAGCTCAGGACGTGACGCATCGCGCGCCCGCGCGGACCGCAGGCGTCGTCCGAGCGCCGAAGCCTCAGATGGAAGACAGGAATCTCACCGACGATTGCCGCCAGATCAAGGCGAAGGCGCGCGCGCCGACAATTTTGACGCGTGGTCCGTCAGGACTTGGGGAATTCGAGTCCCATCTCGCGATAACGTTCGGGATCGTCCGCCCAGTTCTCGCGCACCTTCACGAACAGGAACAGGTGAGCCTCGGCGTCGATGATTTCCGAGATCTCCTTCCGCGCTTCGGTCGAGATCTGCTTCACGGTCTGGCCGCCCTTGCCGATCACGATCCGCTTCTGGGTCTCGCGCTCGACATAGATCGTCTGTTCGATTCGGACGGAGCCGTCCTTGCGCGTCTCCCACTTCTCGGTCTCGACCGTGGAGGCGTAGGGCAGTTCGTCGTGCAGCCGGGCGAACAGCTTCTCCCGGGTGATCTCGGCGGCGAGAACGCGCAAGGGAAGATCGGAGACGTCGTCGGCTGGATAGAGCCACGGGCCGGCCGGCATCTCGTCCGCCAGATAGGCGACCACGTCGCGCACGCCGTCGCCAGTCAGAGCCGAGACCATGAAGACGCGGTCGAAGCCGACCCGAGCCGTCGCCTCCTGGGCGATAGCCAGCAGCGACTCGCGGCGCACCAGGTCGATCTTGTTGAGCAGCAGGATTTTTCGCCGGGGAGCCTCGGCGAGTTTGTCGAGGATGGCGACGTTGGCCTCGTCCAAACCTTTGCGGGCGTCGATCAGCAGCGCGATCACGTCGGCGTCCGTCGCCCCGCTCCACGCCGTGCTGACCATCGCGCGGTCGAGCCGACGCTTCGGCGGGAAGATGCCCGGCGTGTCGACGAACACCACCTGGGCCCCGTTCTCGATGACGAGCCCGCGCACCAGCGCGCGCGTGGTCTGCACCTTGTGGCTGACGATCGAGACCTTGGTCCCCACAAGCTGGTTCACCAGGGTCGACTTTCCGGCGTTCGGCGCGCCCACGAGCGCGACGAAGCCGCAGCGCGTCGCGCCCTCCTCTGCCTGCGCTCTCTCCTCGTCACTCATTCGACATTCCCTGGCAGCTTGCCTTCCTTGACGAGGAGCGCACGAGCGGCCGCCTGTTCGGCGATCCGCTTCGATGGGCCCTCGCCTTCCGCTTCCGCGAGTCCCTCAACGAGGACGGCGACGCGGAATTGCGGGTTGTGGTCGGGTCCCGACCGTTCGATCTCTCGGTAGCTGGGCGTCGCCAATCCGCGGCCCTGCGCCCATTCCTGCAACTCGGTCTTCGGATCCCGGAGTGGACGGCGCGGCGCCAGCATGCGGGGCCGCCAGAACCGCTCGACCAGCGCGGCCGCCGGCTCGTACCCGCCGTCGACATGCACCGCTCCGATCACAGCCTCGCAGACATCCGACAGGATAGCGATCTTCTTCCGCCCGCCGGAACTGGCCTCGCCCTGCCCCAGCCTGATGAAGGGACCGAGGTTCATCGCGTCGGCGACCTCGGCGCAGGCCTCCGCCCGCACGAGCTCCGCCAGCCGGCGGGAAAGCTCGCCCTCGTCGGCCCTCGGGAACTCCGCGATCAACATCGACGAGATCGCCAAGCCGAGCACCCGGTCGCCGAGAAACTCGAGCCGCTGGTAACTCCCCAGCCGTCCCTCGGATGATTTGGCCGCGCTGATATGAGTCAGCGCCCGGTCGAGAAGCGAGGGATCGGCGAAGACATGGCCAAGACGCGCCTCGAGCTCCTGGCGCGCGACGGCGGGCCGTTTCATTCGAGCAGCGTTCCGATCCGCGACCAGCGCACGCTCCAGGGCCATTTCCAGAAGGCCCAGGCGTGCTCGCCCCTCTCCACCGAGAAGAACAGGATCTCGGCGCGGCCGACCAGGTTCTCGACCGGCACGTAACCGACCGCCGACTGGACACGGCTGTCGGTGGAGTTGTCGCGGTTGTCGCCCATCATGAAGAGGTGGCCTTCAGGCACCTCGTAGACCGGCGTGTTGTCGAGGAAGCCGTTCGGGTCCATGTCCAGGACATCGTAGGACACGCCATTGTCGAGGGTCTCCCGATAGCGCGGGATGTGGCGGGCGGCTCCGCCCTCGCCCTCGATGTAATCCTCCGGCAGCCGGACCTTCGGCACCGGCTTCCCGTTGATGTGAAGCACGCCGTCGATCATCTGGATCCGGTCGCCCGGCAGCCCGATCACCCGCTTGATGTAGTCGGTCCAGCCGTCCTGCGGCACCCACACCTTGAACACCGCGATGTCGCCGCGCTTTGGAAGCGCCCCGAACACGCGGTCCGAGAAGATCGGCGGGCTGAACGGCAGCGAATGATGGCTGTAGCCGTAGGCGAACTTGTTCACGAACAGGTAGTCGCCGACGAGGAGCGTGTCCTCCATCGATCCCGAAGGGATGTTGAAGGGCTGGAAGATCAGCGTCCTGATGATGACCGCGATCAGCAGCGCCTGAGCGCAGATCTTGACGATCTCGGCGAAGCCGCCCTCGGCGGCTTGCTTCTTTTCAGTCGTCGCGCTCATCGCCGTCTCGTCTGGAATGGGCGCCGTCTTGCGACGCGAAGGCGTGATAGACCCCGCGCCGCCGGGTGGCAATCGAGGCGGGACGTCGCTCCGTTCACGCCTTCGGGCTTGCGCTGATGACGACGACCGCCGCGGCCAGCGGCTCCTCGTCCGTAAGTGTCAGATCGATGCGCGCCTCATAGCCCGGCGGCGTCATCCGCTCGAGGTGCTCCCTGGCGCCTCCGGTCAGCGCCAGAGTGGGCCGCCCGGAGGGGAGATTGACCACGCCCATGTCGCGCCAGAAGGTGCCGTTGCGGAAGCCGGTGCCGAGCGCCTTGGCGCAGGCCTCCTTGGCCGCGAAGCGCTTCGCGAGCGTCGCGGCGGGGGCGCCCTTGGCGAAGGCGCGCTTGCGCTCGACGTCGGTGAACACCCTTTGGAGGAAGCGCTCGCCGAACCGATCGAGAGTGCGCTCGATGCGGCGGACGTCGCAGAGGTCGTTCCCGATCCCGAGGATCATGCCGCGGCCCTCCGCCGGCCCCGCGCGATAGCGCTCTTCATCGTCCGGACCGCTTCCGGAAGCCCCACCGCCAGCGCCTCGCCGATGAGGAAGTGGCCGATGTTCAGTTCCGCGATTTCGGGCAGTCCCGCGATCATCTCCGCGCTGACGTAGTCCAGTCCATGGCCGGCATGGACCTCGAGTCCGATCTGCGCCGCGCGCGCGGCTGCGCTGGCGAGCCGCTCGAACTCCCGCGCCGCACGGTCCGCCTGATCGGCCGCGAGCGCTTCGCACCACGAGCCGGTGTGCAGCTCGACGATCGCGGCTCCGAGCTCCGCGGCGACCTCGAGGGCCGCGAAATCGGGTTCGACGAACAGCGAGACGCGCACTCCCGCCGCGTCCAGCCGCTCCACGACCGGCGTCAGCTGGGCGCGCTGTCCGACCACGTCGAGCCCGCCTTCGGTGGTTCGCTCCTCGCGCTTCTCCGGAACCAGGCAAGCCGCGTTCGGCTTCACGCGGAGCGCGATCGCCAGCATCTCTCCGGTCGCCGCCATCTCGAAGTTCAGCGGCCTGTCGATCTCCGCCCGGAGGCGGTCGATGTCGAGATCCCTGATGTGACGGCGGTCCTCCCTGAGGTGCGCCGTGATGCCGTCGGCGCCCGCGTCCGCGGCGAGCCGCGCGAACCGCACCGGATCCGGATGCGCGCCCCCGCGAGCGTTCCGCACCGTTGCGACGTGATCGATGTTGACCCCGAGTCTGACGTGACCAGCCATGTTGTCCTTTCGCCGCGAGGCTCAGCCGTTGACCCGCTCGACGTCGCTGACGACCGGGGCCTGCCTGAGATCGGAGATGATGGCGCCAAGATGCTTGGCGTCGAACACTCCAAGGTCGAACCGGATCTCATGGAAATCGGGCGAACGCGAGAGCATGCGGACGTCGTCGATGTTCGCTTCGTAATTGCTGATGATGCCGGAGATCAGCGCCAGCGATCCAGGCTCGTTCATCGACGTCACCTTGATGCGGACCGGAAAGCGCTCCCGCTTCGAGAAGTCGACGTCCCAGCGCACGTCGAGCCAGCGGTCCGGCTGATCGTCGAACGCCTTCAGGGCCGGCGACTGGATCGGATAGATCGTGATGCCCTGCCCTGGATCCAGGATGCCGACGATGCGGTCGCCTGGGACCGCCCCGCCGTCCGGAGCGAACCGGACCGGCAGGTCGCCGCGCAAGCCACGGATCGGCAGGGAAGGCAGCGTCCCATCTCCCGATTCCCCGCCCGGAGCCTTGAAACGGAGGGCGCCGGCGTGGTCGAGGCCGAACCACCCGCTCTCCGGCGCCAGAACGCCTTGGGAGGTCTGGGAGCGGTCATCCTTCACGTCCGGATGGACGGCGCGCACGACGTCGATCGAATGCATCTCGCCCCGGCCGACCGCCGCGAGCACGTCTTCCACGGAGTTGCGCGCGAGCCGGTGCAGGAACGCCTTGAGGCGATCCTCCGCGAATGTCTTGCCGGCGCGCTCGAAGGCGCGCTGCACGATCTGGCGGCCGAGGCCTGCATACTGCGCTCTTACCGCCGACCGGGTCGCCCGGCGGATCGCGGAGCGCGCCTTGCCTGTGACGACGATCGACTCCCACGCGGCCGGCGGCACCTGCGCCTCGGACCGGATGATCTCGACCTCGTCGCCATTGTTCAGCGGCGTCACGAGGGATTCGCTCCGCCCGTTCACCTTGCAGCCGACGCACTCGTTACCGACGTTGGTGTGCACCGCATAGGCGAAGTCGATGGGCGTCGCGCCGCGGGGCAGCGCGATCAGCCGCCCCTTCGGCGTGAAGCAGAACACCTGATCGTTGAACAGCTCGAGCTTGGTGTGCTCGAGGAACTCCTCAGGGTTGTCGCCCTCCGCGAGCAGTTCGACGGTCCGACGGAGCCAGCCATAGGCGCGGCTTTCACGCGCGAAGCTGTCCGGCTCGGCGGTCGACGCATCCTTGTAGAGCGCATGCGCCGCGATGCCGTACTCCGCCAGCCGCTGCATCGCCTCGGTCCGGATCTGCAATTCGACGCGCTGGTGTCCCGGCCCGACGATCGTGGTGTGGATCGACCGGTAGTCGTTCGCCTTCGGCGTCGAGATGTAGTCCTTGAAGCGCCCCGGCACTGTCGGCCAGCCGGAGTGGAGCGCGCCGAGCGCCCGGTAGCAGTCAGGCACGTCGCCCACCACGACGCGGAAGCCGAAGATGTCGGAGAGCTGCTCGAACGCGACCGATTTGCGCTCCATCTTCCGCCAGATCGAATACGGCTTCTTGGACCGCCCGCTGATCTTGGCCGGGATGCCGAGCGCCTCGAACCGCGCCTCGAACTCGCGCTGGATTTCCGCGATCGCGTCGAGATTGCGTTCGGCCAGCCGATTGAGGCGTCCGAGGATGGTGTCATAGGCGTCCGGGAAAAGCGTCCGGAAGCAGATGTCCTCGAGCTCCTCGCGCAGCGCCTGCATGCCCATCCGGGCGGCGAGCGGCGCATAGATGTCGAGGGTCTCCTGCGCGATCCTGGCGCGCTTCTCCGGCGGCACGAAGTGCAGCGTCCGGAGATTGTGCAGCCGGTCGGCGAGCTTGACGAGCAGCACCCGCACGTCCGCCGCGATCGCGAGCAGGAGCCGCCGCAGATTCTCGGCCTGCGCGGCCTCCTTGGTGACCAGGTCAAGACGCTTGAGCTTGGTCAGGCCCTCGACCAGCTCGCCAATCTGCGGTCCGAACAGCGCGTCGATCTCGCCGCGGGTGGCGTCGGTGTCCTCGATCGTGTCGTGCAGCAGAGCGGCCACGATCGTGGCGTCGTCCAGCCTGAGATCGGTGAGGATCGCGGCGACTTCGAGCGGATGGGAAAAATAGGGATCGCCGGAGGCGCGGGTCTGCGCGCCGTGCGCCTTCATGGCGTAGACGTAGGCGCGGTTCAGGAGCGCCTCGTCGGCGTTGGGATTGTACGCCTTGACGCGCTCGACGAGCTCGTATTGCCGCATCATGGGGCGAGGACCGCCGAAGGTGACGCCGCGCGAAGCGCGCGGGCCCGGGAAATATCGTGACCGCTGCCGCGCCGCACAAGAATTTTGGGCCAGGACGCGAAAGCGCCGCGCGCGGTGGAGCCGCGGCGGCGCTTCGGAACGATCGATGAGCAGCTTGCGCTTACTCTTCGTCTTCGGTCTCGGCCGGGGGCACGAGGCCTTCGAGGCCGCGCAGCAGGTCCTCTTCGGTCATGCGATCGAAGGCGACGTTGCCGTCGTCGGCGGGCTGCCCTGCCGTGCCGGCGAGCGCCGGAACGACCTCTGCCTCGGGCTCGTCGACCTCGACGTATTTCTGCAGCGAATGGATCAGATCCTCACGCAGATCGTCCGGCGCGACGGTCTCCTCGGCGATCTCACGCAGCGCGACGACGGGATTCTTGTCGTTGTCGCGATCAATGGTGATCGGCTGACCGGCCGAAATGAGCCGGGCGCGGTGACCGGCGAGCAGGACCAGATCGAAGCGATTCTCGACCTTGTCGATGCAATCCTCGACAGTGACGCGGGCCATGGGGCCGCCGCTCCTCTCATTGCGATTTGCAGGGATGAAGGCGGTCTTTACCGCGCGAGCGTTCCCGTGGCAAGGACCATGGGGCCTGTGCGCGCTTCGCCCGGCTCCGCCCCAGGACGTCAGCCGGACGAGGCGTCGCGCTCCCCAGGACCCTACGAAAGACCGCTACTCACATGTTCTATTCTGATGAGCGTCTGGGCCTTTTCATCGACGGCGCCAACCTCTACGCGACCGCCCGCGGCGTCGGCTTCGACATCGACTTCCGGCGCCTGCTCCGCGAGTTCCAGGGGCGCGGCTATCTGATCCGCGCCTATTATTACACCGCCCTGGCCGAGGACCTCGAGGTCTCCACGATCCGTCCGCTGATCGATTGGCTCGACTACAACGGCTATACGGTCGTGACCAAGCCCATCAAGGAGTTCACCGACTCTCAGGGTCGGCGGAAGGTGAAGGGCAATCTCGACATCGAGCTCGCCATCGACGCACTTGAGCTCGCCGACAAGCTCGATCACATGGTGCTGTTCTCGGGCGACGGTGATTTCACTCCGCTGGTCGCGGCGATGCAGCGGCGCGGCGTGCGGGTGACCGTCGTGTCGACCGTGACGACCCAGCCGGCGATGATCGCGGACGATCTTCGGCGGCGCGCCGATCACTTCCTCGACCTCGCCGATCTCTCTGCCAAGATCGGGCGAGATCCGGCGGAACGCGTCGCTCGGGAGGCCCGGCGGCAGGCCGCGGTCGACACGATGCCCCAAAGCTGACGGGCTGGCTGATGTCGGCCATGACCGGCGCGGAGGCCGCCGGGCCTCCGCGCGACTGTCCGTTGTGTCCCAGGCTTGCGGCGTTCCGCGACGAGCAGCGGGCGCGCTTCTCCGACTGGCACAATGCGCCCGTCCCCTCCTTCGGGCCGCCCTCCCCGCGGCTGCTGATCGTGGGGCTTGCGCCCGGCCTCCGGGGGGCCAACCGGACTGGCCGCCCCTTCACCGGCGATTACGCCGGCGACCTGCTGTACGCGACGCTGCTCAAGTTCGGTTTCGCGGTCGGAACCTATGAGGCTCGTCCCGACGACGGTCTGAGGCTTGTCGAGACGCGCATCGTCAACGCCGTCCGATGCGTGCCGCCGCAGAACAAGCCCGAGCCATCAGAAATCCGCACATGCCGCAGCTTCCTGGAGCCCGAGCTTGAGGCGGCGACTGAAGGCGCGGCCGTGGTGGCGCTGGGCCGGATCGCGCATGACAGCGTGGTGCGGGCGCTCGGCTTCAAACTGAAGGACGCTCCGTTCGGACACGGAGCGGAGCACGCGCTCGGCCGGCTGCGCCTCTTCGACAGCTATCACTGCTCCCGCTACAACACGAACACGGGCGTGCTGACGACCGGGATGTTCGAGGCGGTGTTCGGCCGGGTCGCGGCGCATCTCGAAGGCGCAGGCGCCCTTGCGGCGCCCCGCCCCTAGCCCCGGTCCCGCATGATCCGGGCCTTGTCGCGGTTCCAGGTCCGCTCCTTGTCGGCCTCGCGCTTGTCGTGGAGCTTCTTGCCGCGCGCGAGCGCGATCTCCACCTTCGCCCGCCCGCGATCGTCGAAATAGATCTTCAGCGGAACGACCGTCATGCCCTCGCGGGTGACGGCGCCGCTGAGCTTGTTGATCTGGTTGCGATGCAGCAGCAGCTTCCGCGGCCGTTTGGTCTCATGGTTGAAACGGTTGGCCTGCAGGTACTCGGGGATGTAGGCGTTGTAGAGATACATCTCGCCATTGTACTCGCCCGCGTAGGACTCGCCGATCGTGGCCTTGCCCTGCCGCAGCGACTTCACCTCGGTGCCGACGAGAGCGATGCCGGCCTCGATCGTGTCGCCGATCTCGTAGTTGTGGCGGGCCTTGCGGTTGTCCGCCACGATCTTGAACCGTGGGTTCGGCGCCTTCGCGTTCATGGCTGCATGCCGTTCAACGGCCCGCGACGGCCCTGACGCCCTGGGCCGTCTCGTCCGCGGAGATCAGCCCGGCGTGCAGCATCGCGGCGCGCACCTTGGTTCGCGCGCCGTCGCTGCAGGGAACCATGGGAAGGCGCATCGCCTCAGAGCACCGGCCGAGCATCGCGAGCGCGACCTTCGCCGGGCCGGGATTGGTCTCGCAGAAGAGGTCCGTGTGCAGCGGCATCAAGCGGTCCTGATAGGCCAGCGCAGAGCGGAAATCGCCAGCGATGCACGCTTCCTGGAACGCGGCGCACAGGCCCGGCGCGACGTTGGAGGCCACGGAGATGCAGCCATGGCCGCCATGCGCCATGAAGCCCAGCGCGGTCGCGTCCTCGCCCGAGAGCTGAATGAAGTCCGGGCCCATCGCGGCGCGCTGGAGGCCGACCCGCGCGACGTTCGCGGTGGCGTCCTTGACGCCGACGATGTTCGGCAGCTCGTAAAGCCGCGCCATGGTCTCCACCGACATGTCGATGACCGACCGCCCGGGGATGTTGTAGATCAGGATCGGCAGGCCGGTGGCCTCCGCCACGGCGCGGAAGTGCGCGTAGAGCCCCGCCTGGCTCGGCTTGTTGTAGTAGGGCGTGACGATCAACAGTCCGTCAGCCCCGTCCTTCTCGGCGCGCCGGGCGAGCGACACCGCCTCCCGCGTGGAGTTCGAGCCCGCCCCCGCGATCACCGGGACGCGGCCCTTCGCCTCCTCCACGCACCAGCGCACGACATCGTTATGCTCGTCATGGGTGACCGTCGGGCTTTCGCCGGTGGTGCCCATCGGCACCAGGCCATGCGTGCCCTCCGCGATCTGCCAGTCGACCAGCGAGCGGAACGAGGCTTCGTCGAGCGAGCCGTCCTCCAGCATGGGAGTGACGAGGGCGGTGATGGAGCCGTGGAAGATGGGGAGGGTCATTGCTGGACGTCGTCTCAGGACCAGCGACGAGGCGAGCGGGTCCGCGATGGAGGGCCGCGACGCCTTGAGGTCGTCACGTTCGCCCGACTTGTACTCGCGCGGAGAGCCGACGGAAAGCCCACTTCCGTTAGCGGCGGCGCAACAGGCCGATCCGCTTAGGTTAGCCTTTCGTAAAGTCGATCAGGAGAAACTGGGCCATCCGATCCCTGCCCCCAGCGCCCGAACCCGACAGAGAGCCATGTCTGCGTTGAACGCCCTCCGTTGCGGAGTCGCCGTCCTCAGCTTGCTCGCGGCAGCGCCGCATTCGATCGCCGCCGAGGCGGACGCCGATCCAACCTCGACCGCCACATTGTCTTCGGCGGAGATCGTGGTCGCCTATGACACCACGACGACCGGCGCCATCTCGGCGAGCTCGCGCGCGGCGCCCAGCGCCAGCGTTTCGGCGAGCGACGTCGCCCAGATCCGCGCGGCAATCGCTGCCTTCGAGCGCGGCGACGTCGCCGGCGCGCGGGCCTTGCGGGCCACGCTCCGGGACCCTGGCGCAGTCGCGTTGCTCGACTGGCTCGGCATCCGCCTCGCGTCCCGCCAGATCGGCTTCGCGCAGATCGACGCTTTCTACCGAGGGCATCGCGACTGGCCGATGGCCAGCTGGGTGAGGCGGCGCGCCGAGGAAGCGCTGTGGCTCGAGAACGTGTCTCCGGCCACGGTCCGGGGCTTCTTCGCCGCCAACGGCCGCCCTGAGCGCGCGGAAGGCAAGCTTGCGCTGGCGCGCGCCCTGCTCGCGGCCGGCAACAAAGAGGCGGCGGCCTCGATCTCCCGCGAGGCGTGGCGAAACGAAGAGCTCGGCGGCGCCCTGGAGGGGCAGGCCTACGCCGCGTTCTCGAGGTTCTTCACCGCGGCCGACCATCGCGCCCGGGCCGAGAAGCGCTTTCTGGCGGACGAGGTGGACGCTGGCCTTCGGGCGGCCACCCGCGCGGGCCTTGGCGACGGCGAGGTAGGCGCCGCCCGCGCGGCGGTGATCCGCAAGCTGCCGAACG
>NZ_JBJKEX010000150.1:0-6827 GCF_045505405.1 Hansschlegelia beijingensis
AGGATGTCGAGCCCTACGCCATCGTTGGTGGGAACCCTGCCAGGATCATCCGGAAGCGATTCACCGATGTCGACATTGCTCGACTGCCCCGAGCGCGATCCCCGCCGCGAGCGGCAGGCCCCACCAGACCGAGAGGGTCGCGACGGCGGCGGTGGTCAGCAGCACCGCGACGGCGGCGAGCGCGAACAGCGGCGCCCAGTGCCGGCGCAGCTCGCGCGGCGCGAAGTCGAACGCCGCGTCGAGCAGGGCCGGCGCGATGAACAGGGCGAGCGCAAGATGCGGCTCGATGGCGATGCGCGGCGCCCAGGGGAGCGCCGCGACGCCCACCCCGGCCAGGGCCAGCATGGTCGGGTAAGGCACAGCGAGGCGTCGCGAGAGCTGCAACAGCACGATGGCCGCCAGCATCAGTGTGAGCATGCTCTCAAACAGCGACATGGACGCAGCCTCAGAGGCCCGGACGGCTCACGAAAGCGATAGATGATCCGGCGGCGCGCGACGAGGCCGCGACCAACGCGCCCGCCCTTCTGGAACCAGTTTTCCAGCGCGCCAGTTGAATGGGGCCGGCGGCGCCATCCCGCGCCGGCTCGCCCGACCGTTTTCGGGCCGCTCCTGAAGGCGACAGCAATGACATCTACGCTCACCAAGATCCTGGCCATCGGCCTGGTCGGCATCGCGCTCGGCGGATGCAGCGAGGAGGCCACCGTTCCGGTCGCGGAAGGCTACGGCCCCAAGCCGACGCTGCCTGCGCCGCGCCAGAGCTGGATCCCCACCGTCAACGTCTCGAAGGCCGTCGGCTGGCCCGAGGGCGCGACGCCAAAGGCCGGCGCCGCTTTCGAGGTGACGGAGTTCGCCGGAGACCTGGACCACCCGCGCAAGGTCTACACGCTGCCCAACGGGGACATACTGGTGGCCGAGACCGCCGAGCCCCCGAAGCCGGAGGACGGCAAGGGCATCAAGGCCTGGTTCCAGAGCTTCTTCATGGAGCGCGCGGGCGCCAAGGTGAAAAGCGCCAACCGCATCACGCTGCTGCGCGACGCCGACGGGGACGGCAAGGCCGAGATCCGCAAGACCTTCCTCACCGGCCTGAATTCGCCGTTCGGCATGGCGCTCGCCGGCGACCGGCTCTACATCGCGAACACCGACGCGATCGTCAGCGTGCCCTACAAGGAGGGCGACGAGCAGATCACCGCCACGGCCGAGAAGCTGGTCGATCTTCCGGGCGGCCCGCTGAATCACCACTGGACCAAGGATCTCGTGGCGAGCCCCGACGGCTCCAAGCTCTACGCCACCGTCGGCTCGAACTCGAACGTCGCCGAGAACGGCATGGACGCCGAGAAGGACCGCGCCGCGGTCCTAGAGATCGACATCCCGACCAGGAACGTGCGCGTGTTCGCCTCCGGCCTGCGCAATCCGAACGGCCCGTCCTGGCAGCCCGACAGCGGCGCGCTGTGGGTCGCGGTCAATGAGCGCGACGAGATCGGCTCCGACCTCGTGCCCGACTACATGACCTCGGTGAAGGACGGCGGCTTCTACGGTTGGCCCTACAGCTATTTCGGCAAGCATGTCGACGAGCG
This sequence comes from Hansschlegelia beijingensis, assembly GCF_045505405.1. GTDB lineage: Bacteria > Pseudomonadota > Alphaproteobacteria > Rhizobiales > Methylopilaceae > Methylopila > Methylopila beijingensis_A. The sequence continues at coordinate 1,575 of NZ_JBJKEX010000150.1, forward strand.
GGTGAAGCCGCAGCGGCCGGACCTGGTCGAGAAGGCGATCGTCCCGGACTACGCGCTGGGGCCGCACACGGCCTCGCTCGGCCTGACCTTCAACACCGGCGGCCTGTTCCCGGAGCAGTACCGCAACGGCGCGTTCGTCGGTCAGCACGGCTCGTGGAACCGGCAGCCTCAGAGCGGCTACAAGGTGATCTTCGTGCCGTTCAAGGACGGCATACCGAGCGGCCCGCCCGAGGACGTGCTGACCGGCTTCCTCAACGACAAGGGCGAGGCGCAGGGCCGGCCGGTCGGCGTCGCGATCGACAAGGCCGGCGCGCTGCTGGTCGCGGACGACGTCGGCAACAAGGTCTGGCGCGTCACCGCCGTCCAGGCCGGCCTCTAGGCCGGCGCATGACGCGGCGGGCGGATGACCTCAGGCCCCCCGCCGCGTCACTTCAGCAGATTGCCCAGCACCTTCGCGGTGTAGTCGATCATCGGCACGATGCGCGCGTAGTTGAGCCGCGTCGGGCCGATCACGCCGAGCACGCCGATGATCTTGCGGTCGCCGTCCCGGAACGGGGCCGCCACCATGGACGAGCCGGACAGCGAGAACAGCTTGTTCTCCGATCCGATGAAGATACGGACGCCGTCGCCCTGCTCCGCGCGGCCGAGCAGATCGATCACGCCCTTCTTGCTCTCGAGGTCGTCGAGCAGCAGGCGGATGCGCTCCAGGTCCTCGAGCGCCCGCAGGTCCTCCAGCAGATTGGCCTGGCCGCGCACGATCAGCTGGCGCGGCTCGCCCTCCGAGGCGCCGGCCCAGCTCGCGAGCCCCGCCTCGACGACGCGCGCGGCGAGCGCGTCGAGCTCGGTCTGCGCGGTCGAAAGCGCCTGCTCGATCGCCTCGCGCGCTTCGCCGAGGGTGCGGCCGCGCATCTGGCCGTTCAGGAAGTTCGTCGCCTCGATCAGGACCGAGGACGGCAGGCCGCGCGGCAGCGGCAGGATGCGGTTCTCGACGGAGCCGTCCTCGCCGACCAGCACCACCAGCGCGCGCTCCGGATCGAGCGGCACGAACTCGATGTGCTTGATGGCCGGGTCCTGCTTGCCCGCCAGCACCACGCCCGCGCCGCGCGACACCCCCGACAGCATCGTGGAGACGTCGGTCAGCACCTCCTCGACCGAACGCGCGCGGTTCGAGCCGCCGACCTGGCGCTCGATGGCGCTTTTGTCGTCGGGCGACAGCTCGCCGACCTCCATCATGGCGTCGATGAAGAAGCGCAGGCCGAGCTCGGTCGGCAGCCTGCCGGCGCTGGTGTGCGGCGCGTAGATCAGGCCGAGCGCCTCCAGGTCCGCCATCACGTTGCGGACCGAGGCCGGCGAGAGCGACACCGACAGCAGCCGCGACACGTTGCGGGAGCCGAGCGGCTCGCCGGTCGTCAGGTAGCTGTCGACGATGCGGCGAAAGATCTCGCGCGACCTGCGGTCGAGCTGAGCGATGCCGGCGCTGGCTTCGGTGATCGGGCGTTCGATTGACATGCCTCTGAGGTAGGCTCTCGTAGCGCGCGTGAACAGGCAGGATTTAGGAAGCCGTACGCGCGATCAAGCGCCGCCATGCTTGCGGCCGGCGCGCCGTGAGGGCAGAAGGGACGCCGTTCCCGAAAGTCTGCGAGCCCTTGATGTCGATCCGCCCGTCGAAACGCGCCCCCGAGGCCATGCGCGCCGTGTCTCTGGAGCGCGGCGTCGCGCGCTACGCGGAAGGCTCATGCCTCGTGAAGTTCGGCGAGACGCACGTGCTGTGCGCGGCGAGCATCGAGGACAAGGCGCCCGGCTGGCTGCGCGGCCAGGGCCGCGGCTGGGTGACGGCCGAATACGCCATGCTGCCGCGCGCCACCCATGAGCGCACGCGGCGCGAGGTGAATTCCGGCAAGCCGTCCGGCCGCACGCAGGAGATCCAGCGTCTGATCGGCCGCTCGCTGCGCGCCGTGGTCGACCTCAAGATGCTCGGCGAGCGCCAGATCACGGTGGACTGCGACGTGCTGCAGGCCGACGGCGGCACCCGCACGGCCGCGATTACCGGCGCCTGGGTCGCGCTGCATGACTGCCTCGCCTGGATGAAGGCGCGCGACATGCTGAAGGGCCCGGCGCTGAAGGACCATGTCGCCGCGGTGTCGTGCGGCCTGTTCAAGGGAACGCCCGTGGTGGACCTCGACTACGCCGAGGATTCCTCGGCCGAGACGGACGCCAATTTCGTGCTGACCGGCTCCGGCGGCATCGTCGAGGTGCAGGGCACGGCCGAGGGCGCGCCGTTCTCCGAGGCCGAGCTCATGTCGCTGCTCGGGCTCGCCAAGTCCGCCTGCTCGAACCTCGTCGAGCTGCAGAAGCTCGCCGTCGCCTGAGAGGAACGCCCGTGAGCCTCCCCGCCATCGGCCACCGGCTCGTGATCGCGACCCACAATGCCGGCAAGCTCCGCGAATTCCGCGAGCTGCTGGCGCCGTTCGGGCTGGAGCTGGTGTCGGCCGGCGAGCTCGGCCTGCCGGAGCCGGACGAGACCGGCACGACCTATGCCGAGAACGCGCACATCAAGGCGGAGGCGGCGGCCGCCGCCGCCGACCTGCCGGCGCTGGCCGATGATTCCGGGCTGGCCGTGCATGCGCTCTGGGGCGCTCCGGGCATCTTCTCCGCGCGCTGGGCCGGACCGGACAAGGACTTCGCGGCCGCCATGCAGCGCGTCGAGGAGGATCTGCAGGACCGCGGCGCGACCGCGGCGACGGACCGCCGCGCCGCCTTCGTGGCGGCGCTGTGCCTCGCCTGGCCGTCCGGCGAGGCGATCGCGGTCGAGGGCTCCGTCTCGGGCGAGATCGTCTGGCCGCCACGCGGCGGTCTCGGCTTCGGCTACGATCCGATCTTCCGGCCGGACGGCCACCAGCGCACCTTCGGCGAGATGACCGCCGACGAGAAGCATGGCGTGACCTGGGAGCCCTCGGGCCGCGGCAGCGGTCTCTCGCACCGCGCGCGCGCCTTCGGTGAGCTGATGCACGCCTTGTTCCCGGAAGGCCCGCCGCGGTGAGCGAGCCAGGCTTCGGCGTCTACGTCCACTGGCCGTTCTGCGCGGCCAAGTGCCCCTATTGCGACTTCAACAGCCACGTCCGGCGCGCAGAGGTGGACCAGAGCCGGTTCCTCGCGGCCTACCGGCGCGAGATCGCCCACATGGCGGCGCTCGCGCCCGGCCGGACGGTCGCCAGCGTGTTCTTCGGCGGCGGCACGCCCTCGCTGATGAAGCCCGAGACGGTGGCCGGCGTCCTCGAGGCGATCGCGGCCGCCTGGCGGATCGAGGACGACGCCGAGATCACGCTGGAGGCCAACCCGACCAGCGTCGAGGCCGACCGTTTCCATGGCTACCGGGCGGCGGGGGTCAACCGCGTGTCGCTCGGCGTGCAGGCCCTGAACGCCGCAGACCTGCAGGGGCTCGGCCGGCTCCACACCGTCGAGGAGGCCATCGCGGCCATGGAGCTCGCGCGGGCGATCTTCCCCCGCGTCTCCTTCGACCTGATCTACGCCCGCCCCGGCCAGTCGCCCGAAGCGTGGCGGGAGGAGCTGACGCGCGCCATCGGCTACGGCACCGAGCACCTGTCGCTCTACCAGCTGACCATCGAGGAGGGCACGCCGTTCTTCGCCCTCCACCGGGCCGGCAAGCTGAAGACGCCCGACGAGGCGACCGGGCGCGCGCTGTGGGACGTGACGCAGGAGGTCTGCGGCCATGCCGGCATGCCGGCCTACGAGATCTCCAACCATGCGCGGCCCGGCTGCGAAAGCCGCCACAACCTCGTCTACTGGCGCTACGGCGAATATGCCGGGATCGGCCCCGGCGCGCATGGCCGGCTGATCGTGGACGGAACTCGTCGCGAGCTCGCCACCGAGCGCAATCCCGAGCTCTGGGCCGCCGCCGTCGAGGCCGAAGGCTCCGGCCTCGTGGTCAACGATGCGCTGAGCCTCGAGGCCCAGGCCGACGAGTTCCTGGTGATGGGGCTGCGGCTCGCCGAGGGCATCGACCTGGCGCGCTTCCACCGCATCTCGGGCCGCCGCCTCGATCAGCGCCGCATCGACGATCTTGTCATGGACGGCATGGTCGAGCGCGTTGGCGCCGACCGGTTGCGCGTCACGCCCGAGGGCTTTCCGGTGCTCGACGCCGTAGTGGCAGACCTCGGCAGCTGACGCGTTGAACGGCCCGCCGTTCTGACATATGTTCGTACGGCGTTCAGGGAGGCTGCGATGGTCGCGCTCAAGCTCAGCCGGCAGGGAAACTCGACCGGCGTGGTCCTGCCGAAGGAAGTGCTCGCGCGGATGAACCTCTCCGCCGGCGACACGATCTACCTGACCGAAGCGCCCGACGGCTATCGACTCACCCCCTACGAGCCCGGCTTCGAGGAACAGATGGAGGTCGCCCGCCGCATCATGAAGAAGCGTCGCAACGCTCTTCGTGAACTTGCGAAGTGAAAGAGCCGGTCTGGATATCGAAATCGACTGCCGTCGCACTGCATGACGAGCAGATTGCGGAGCATGGCGGCCGCGGCGGGCTGATTAACGAAGGGGCGCTGGAAGCGGCGCTGCATCGGCCGCGCAATCTTCTTCACTACGGCGATCCGGACCTCGCGGAGCTCGCCGCGTCCTATGGCTATGGTCTTGCGAAGGACCGCGCATTCTCGGACGGCAACAAGAGAGTGTCGGCGGTCGTGACCGAATTGTTTCTGGAGCTGAACGGCTACGCGCTCGAGCTGACCGACGCGGAAGTGGTGACGCTGGGGCTCGGCCTCGCCGGCGGAGACATCTCCGAGCAGGCGCTGGCGGACGCGCTGCGAGGGGCGATGAGACCGATGGCCCCCTCATGAGCGTCGTGACCGCCATTCCCGCCGAGGCTCCCGCGGCGCGCCCGACGCCGATGATGGAGCAGTACATCGAGATCAAGTCGGCCAATCCGGACTGCCTGCTGTTCTACCGGATGGGCGACTTCTACGAGATGTTCTTCGAGGACGCGGAGGTCGCGAGCCGCGCGCTCGGCATCGCGCTGACCAAGCGCGGCAAACATCTCGGCGAGGACATCCCGATGTGCGGCGTGCCGGTGGAGCGCGCCGACGATTATCTCCAGCGCCTGATCACGGCGGGCTTCCGGGTCGCGGTCTGCGAGCAGACCGAGGACCCGAAGGAGGCCCGCAAGCGCGGCGCGAAGTCCGTCGTGCGCCGCGCCGTCGTGCGGCTCGTCACGCCCGGCACGCTGACCGAGGA
>NZ_JBJKEX010000151.1:0-6827 GCF_045505405.1 Hansschlegelia beijingensis
GGACGACCTCCTCGCCGCGCTGGCGGCGGTCGTCCGCCCCGGGCTGCGACAGGGCCGGACCGGCGCCGGCGACCATCGCTGCGACCATCACGGTCGTGCGGAGCGGGGCTGATTTCGTCATCGGGGCTCTCCTCGGCTGGCCGGCGCCTGGGCGTTCAGTGCGGGCTCGCGGTCGGCCGGACCACGATCTCGCTCACGTCGACGTCGTCCGGCTGGGAGACGGCGAACAGGATGCTCGCGGCGATCGCTTCGGCCGGGATCTGGACCGCGCGGAAGCCGCGCATCTCCTCGCGCGCGCTGTCGTCCGAGATCGAGTCGGCGAGCTCCGAGGTTGTCGTGCCCGGGGAGATGACCGTCACCCGGATGCGGTCGGTCTCCTGCCGCAGGCCATCCGAGATGGCGCGCACCGCGAACTTGGTCGCGCAATAGACGGCGGCCGTCGGCGAGACGCGGTGTCCGCCGATCGAGGACAGGTTGACGATCTGCCCCGACCCTTGCGCCTCCATGAGCGGCAGCGCGGCGGCGATGCCGTAGAGCACGCCCTTGATGTTGACGTCGACCATCCGGTCCCACTCGTCGACCTTGAGGGCCGCGAGCGGCGACAGGGGCATCACGCCGGCGTTGTTGATCATGACGTCCAGGCGCCCGAACTCGCTCTGCGCGAAGCGCGCGAATGCGGCCACGTCATCTCGATCGGTGACGTCGAGGGCGCGATGGCGGACCGTCCCGCCGGCCTCCTCGATCTCGGACGCGAGCCGCTGGAGCCGGTCGGTCCGGCGCGCGCCGATGACGACCTTCGCGCCGGCCGCCGCAAGAGCCTTGGCGGCCGCCTCGCCGATCCCGCTCGAGGCGCCCGTGATGGCGATCACTTTCCCGGTCGCTGCCATGTTCATTGCCGTCTCTCCTTCACTTCAGCCGGCAGGACGCCGGCGCGACATTCGAAAGCTAGGCACGCGCGTTGGCCGTATCGAGTTGCGGATCGTGGACTGGTTGTTTAGCTGTTCTTACCAATGAGGGACGAGATCGAAGCTGTCGCGACCTTTGTGGCGGTCGCTGAACTGCTCAGCTTCCGGCGCGCCGCCGATCGCCTGGGCGTGACCCGGTCCGCCGTGAGCCAGACGATACAGAAGCTTGAGGCCCAGCTCGGCGTCGCGCTCTTTCACCGCACGACCCGCAGCGTCCGCCTGACGGAAGCCGGGGCGCAGCTGTTCGAGACGGCGGCGCCGGGCCTCGCCGATCTCAGGGCGGCGCTGAAGAGCGTCGGGGAGATGGGCCGCCGCCCGCGCGGCTCCTTGCGCCTCGCTGTTTCGTCGATCGCGGAGAGCTTTCTGGATGGAGCGGTGCTGGGCGGCTTCCTGAAGTCCCATCCCGACATCGAACTCGACATCCTCGTCACGGACGCCGAGTTCGACATCGTCGCGGAAGGTTTCGACGCTGGCGTGCGGCTTGGCGAGGTGATCGAGGCCGACATGATCGCGGCGCCCGTATCGAGCGACCAGCGGCAGATCATCGTCGCCTCGCCTGACTACCTGGCCGGGCATGGCGCGCCCGCTCATCCGCGGGAGCTCGTCGCGCATCATTGCATCGGGTGGCGACCCAGCCCCGACGTGGCGCCCTACCGCTGGGAGTTCACGATCGACGGGCGGGACGTCCCGGTCGCGGTCGAGCCTCGCGTGACGACGAACGACATGGCCGTCATGGTCCGGCTCGCCTGCGCGGGCGTCGGGATCACATGCGGCATGGAGGAGACGTTTCGCCCTCAACTCGCGAGAGGCGAGTTGCAGATTGTCCTGGAGAAGTTCTGCCCGCCCTTTCCGGGCTTCTTTCTCTACTACCCCAGCAGGCGCACCATGACCGGCGCGCTGCGGGCGCTCGTCGATCACGTGAAGCGAAGCCCGCGGCTCAGGACGCCACGGGCCGGGTAAGATCCTGCTGTCTTGAGGACCCCAAGGCGGCTCCTCGGCCCCGGACCTTCGCGTCTCACCGGGCAGCGCCCTCAGTGCGGACCAGCGAGCCGCGCCTGCATGCGCTGGGCGACCCAGCCGGCCAGGATCCCTCCGCTCGCGGCGGCGCCGAGTTCGGCGATCGAAAGCAGGCTCGGCGGGAGATGCGACGCGAAGAACGCGATCAGGCCGAGGAACCAGGCCACGACATTGTCGAATGGCGGCGCGGAACGGAGAGCCAGCACGACGCACGCGACGACGAACACCACCGGAAGAATGGCCGCCTGGCCGAGCATCGGGCCGAGGACGCCGAGCGCGAGCGCCGCGACTGCGCCCATGCCGACGCCGAGCCAGACGCACAGGCCGGTCCTGAGGCCCTGCGCGGCCGAGATCGGGCGGACGAAATACGCGACCCAGCCGACGAACATGACCCAGGGCGCGAAGCCCAGGTGAAGGGCCCCGAAGGCCGCCCCGGCGGCGACGATCGCTGCGACGCCGGTGAAGATGATGGAGCCCGCCGCTGGGAGTGCGGGCTTACAGATGAAGGCTTTACTGGTCTCGTTCGACATTGCTGTCTCCTATCGCCTCTGAGGTCTTCGGTTCCTCGGCGTCCGCCGCCCGGCGCCGCGGTCCGCCTTCACGCGGGGACGCGGGGCGCGAGCAGGTCTTCGAGGCCGATGTTGCGGAACATCTCGCGGCGCACCCGGTCCCCGACTGCGAAGACGACGTCGGCGCCGTCATGCGAGGGATCGACATGCACGCGGAAGGGGCGCTTGCCGTGCGGCGTGTCGACGATCTCGACGATCGCGCGCGCGACGTCGGCGACGTCGGCGTCCGGGGGTTCGAGCGAGGCAAGCCGGGCCATGACCTGCTCGGGCACGCCCTTGTAGGGGCCGGCCGCGTAATCAGCGGCCCGCGGCTCATCGGCGGGCGCGCCGACATGCGCGAAATGGCTGGTGCCCTTGGTGAAGGCGCCGGGCACCAGGATCGTCGTCTCGATCCCGTAGCGCGACAGCTCCGCGGCGTAGGACACCGCGACCGAGTCCATCGCGGCCTTCGCCGCGAAGTACGGCGCGAGGTAAGGCGGCGTGCCGCCCCGTGCGCTGCTCGACCCGATCCACAGCAGCAGGGCCTCGCCCCGGCTGCGCAGATGAGGAAGCGCCGCGCGGTTGACCCGCTGCGTTCCGAGCACGTTGACGTCGTAGAGAGAGGCGAACTGCTCCGGCGTGAAGGCCTCGGTCGGCCCGAACACCATATGGCCCGCGTTGTGGATCACGACGTCGATCCGCCCGGCGTCGGCGAGGACCGCATCGATCGCGGCGTCCGCCGACTCCTGGGACAGCACGTCGAGTTCGACGGTGCGGAGGTCGACCGATTTCTCGGCCGCGTAGGCGCGGGCGGCCTCGACCTGGGGGGCGTTGCGCGCCTCGGTCGCGCGCATCGCCGCGTAGACGGTGTGGCCGGCGTCCGCGAGACGACGCGCGGCGAGCGCCCCGAAGCCCGAGGACGCGCCCGTGATGAGGATGACCTTGCTCATGGCTGTGCCTTTCGCGATTGCATCGGCGCCGCGAACGGCCGGACGGACGCCCGGTCGTTCGGTCTTCGTTCAGACCATTCCGCCGTTGGCGCGCAGCGTCTGGCCGTTCACCCAGCCGCCGTCGGGGCCGGCCAGGAACGAGACGGTCGCGGCGATGTCCTCGGGCTGGCCGAGGCGCTCGAGCGGGTTCATCTTCGCCATGCGGTCGATGAGATCCTGCGGCTTGCCGTCGAGGAACAGCGCCGTCGCCGTCGGGCCCGGCGCGACCGCGTTCACGGTGATCCCCCGGCCGCGCATCTCCTTGGCGAGGATCGCCGTCATGGTCTCGATGGCGGCCTTGGTGGCCGCGTAGACGCCGTAGGTCTCGAGCTTGAGGCCGACGACGCTCGTCGAGAAATTCACGATACGGCCGCCGTCGCGCAGCCGCCGCGCCGCCTCCCGCATGGCGTTGAAGCTGCCCTTCAGGTTGACTGCGATCTGCCGGTCGTCGCTCTCGGCGATCGGCTTCAGCGCCATCACGCCGGCGTTGTTGACGAGCACGTCGACGCCGCCATGGGCGCTCTCCGCCGCGTCGAACATGCGGGTGACCGCGGCCGGATCGCTGACGTCGGCCTGAGCGGTGACGGCTTCGCCGCCGCGCGCCCTGATCCGGGCCACGACCGCCTCGGCGTCCTTATGGCCGCCGGCGTAGTTCACCACCACGGTGAAGCCGTCCGTCGCGAGGCGCTCTGCCACCGCGGCGCCGATGCCGCGCGAGGCGCCGGTCACGATCGCGACCTTCTTCCGGTTCTGCTCCGTCATGTCCCGTCTCCTCCACTGGCCGCGTGACGCGGCGCTGAGCGGAAGATGGACCGACGAATGCAGGAGATAATCCTGTATAGTCCGGCATCATCATTCGGATTTCCGAACAATGGACCGATATGAGGCCATGCGGGTCTTCACCCGGATCGTCGAGCGGCGGAGCTTCACCCGAGCCGCCGAGGATCTGGGGTTGCCGCGAGCGACCGCGACCGAGGCGATCAAGGCCTTAGAGGCGCGCCTCGGGGTCCGCTTGCTCCAGCGGACCACGCGGCATGTCAGCCCGACTCTCGACGGCGAGGCCTTCTATGGCCGGTGCCTGCAGCTGATCGCCGACCTGGAAGACGCCGAGACCGCGTTCGCGGGCACGAAGCCCAGAGGGATGCTGCGCGTCGAGGTCCACGGGACGCTGGCCGGCCACCATCTCGTGCCGCGGTTGCCCGAGTTCGTCGCGGCCTATCCGGACATCGAGCTTCACCTCAGCGAGGGCGACCGCTTCGTGGACCCGATGCGCGAAGGCGTCGACTGCGTGGTCCGGGTTGGCGTCCTGAAGGACAGCGACATGATCGCCCGCCGGCTGGGCATGCTGGAGGAAGTCACCTGCGCGTCGCCGGCATATTGCGCGCGGCGCGGCGTCCCGCGCAGCCTCAAGGACCTTGCAGGCCACAGCATGGTGGGGTTCCGGTCCTCCGCCACAGGAACGGTCATGCCGCTCGAATTCACCGTCGGCGCGTCACTGCGCACCATGATACTGCCGGCCAGCATCACGGTCGCGGGCGCCGAGACCTATAGGGCTGCGGCGCTGGCGGGACTGGGGCTCATACAGGCGCCGCGCTATCGCCTCGCGAAGTATTTCGCCTCCGGCGAGCTTCAGCCGCTGCTCGAAGATTTTCCGCCCTCCCCGAGCCCGGTCTCGATCCTCTATCCGCGCGCGAAGCAGCTTTCGCCGCGGCTCAGAGTGTTTATCGACTGGGCGGCCACCGTGATCGACGTCCGTTGAGACTTTGGCCGCGCCGGGCGCAGGCGCGAGCTTCAGCCGACAAGCTCCGGCCTGCTCACCCCGCCAGCCGGTAGCCGACGCCGGGCTCGGTCAACAGCAGCGAGGGGCGCGCAGGGTCGGCTTCGAGCTTCACGCGCAGCTGGCGGATGAAGACCCGCAGCGACGTCTGGTCTCCGTCGTCCTGGCCCCAGACCGCGCGGAAGAGATGGCGGTGGGTCAGAACCTTGCCGGCATGCACGATCAGCTCCTTCAGAATGGCGAACTCCTTGGGGCTGAGCTTCACCTCGGCGCCGTCGCGGGTGACCAGATGGCGCGAGAGGTCGACCTTCAGGGGGCCGGCGCTGAAGATCGGCTCGGCGCCGCGGCTCGCCAGCCTGTGGCGGAGCGCGGCGCGCATGCGGGCCATCAACTCGTCGGTCCCGAACGGCTTGGTGACGTAATCGTCGGCCCCGAGGTCCAGCGCCGTGACCTTGGCGGCCTCTTCGCCGCGGCTCGACAGGACCACGATCGGGACGGGGCTCGCGGCGCGGATCTCGCGGATGAGGTCGAGGCCGTCCTTGTCCGGAAGCCCAAGGTCGAGCAGCACCAGGTCGGGCGGAACATGGCGCATGAGCCGCAAGGCTTCGGCGGCGGTCTCGGCCTCCAGCGTTCTGTAGTCGTTGACGTTCAGCGTCGCCCTGAGAAAGCGCCGTATCGGGGCCTCGTCGTCGACGATCAGCACCGTGATCGGGCTTGATGCCATCAGGACGCGCTCCGGGGTGCGGCCGGCTCGTCCGCCGCAGGCAGCCGCAATGTGAAGCGCGCCCCGCGGCCGGAGGAGGTCGTCTCCGCGGTCGCGGAGCCGCCGAGCGCCTGCATGAACCCCCTGGCGATCGCGAGCCCGAGCCCGGCGCCGGGGCTCTTCCGGTCGCCGGCGGCCGAACGGTAGAAGCGGTCGAAAATGTGCGGGAGGTCCTCCGCCGCAATCCCGGGCCCGTCGTCGGTCACGCTGAGCGCGACGCCGTCCGCCTCGCGCGCGCCGCGGATCTCGATCCGTGCGGTCGGCGGCGTGTGCTTGCCCGCGTTCTCGAGGATGTTCAGCAGCGCGTGCTCGAACAGCACGGGGTCGCCCACGGCCATCAGCGGCTCGTCGGGAAAGTGGAGCGTCACCGTGCGTCCGCCCAGCGCGGCGGCGGCGCGCCTCAGCGCCACGCCGGTGATCTCCCCGACGTCGAGCGGCTCGAACTGCGCGGCGAGGCCGCCTGCGTCGAGCTTCACGACGTCCAGCAGGTTGGCCACGAAGCGGTTCAAGCGCTCGGTCTCGCCCTGGGCGCTCGCCAGCATCTCGTCGCGCGTGGCGTCGTCATAGAGGCGACCATAGCTCCGAAGGCTCGTGATCACGCCCATGATGGTGGCGATCGGCGTCTTGAGGTCGTGGCTGACGGAAGTGAGCAACGCGCCGCGCAGGCGCTCGGTTTCGGCCTGGAGGCGCGCCTCGTCGACGTCCGCGCCGAGCCGCACGCGCTCGAGCGCGACGGCCGCACATCACCTATCTGTCGGAGCCGGCGCT
>NZ_JBJKEX010000152.1:0-6816 GCF_045505405.1 Hansschlegelia beijingensis
CGCGGCCGAGCCGGACCCGGCCGGCCGGCTGTAAACCCAGACGCGCGCGGGCGGGAGATTGAGCCACACGCGAGGCGAGCCCACCGCGCTCGTCGCGCCGATGGCCTCCCGCGGGATGGGGGGCGTCAGGCCGTAGGTGAACTGCACGAACGGCGCGCCCGGCCGGGACATCTTGAGGCATTGCTCCAGCAGCGCGGCTCTCTGGCGCACCGGCTTCGTCAGCAGGGGAAGGCTGGACACCGTGGCGGTGAGCGGCTGGTCGATCCGGCCGGCCAGGGTCTCCTCGACCGTGTAGGCGTCGCCCTGGACGACCGTCACGCCGGGAAACCGCCGCTCGAGAAGCGGCACGAACTCGCGATTGTACTCGATCAGCAGCAGGCGTTCCGGAGCGACGCCGCGCTTGATCAGGGCTTCCGTCACCGGCCCCGTTCCGGGCCCGATCTCGAGGACGAGGCCGGGCTGGGACGGATCCACATAGCGGGCCATCATCCGGGCCAGCGCCTTGCCCGAGGGGCTCACCGCCCCGGTGACGAGCGGCCTGTCGAGCCAGGACTTCAGGAACCGCGCCTCGTCGGCGAAATCGATGCCTTTGCCGCGGCTCCCCGGGCGGCGTGGAGTCCGTCTCGCGATCTCGAGCATGGACGCAGGGAACTCCAATGAGGAGGGCGGCCGGCGGAGCGATTCCGAAGCCAGGAGGATGATAGAGGGCGAAGCGGCTCGGCAAGCGCAGAAGGTCACGCTCCGCCGAAAAACTCCTTAACGCGGCTGAAGAAGCCGGTCGACTCGGGATGGTTCGAATCCGACGCCTCGGTGGCGAACTCCTCGAGCAGCTCGCGCTGCCGGCGCGTCAGACGTTGCGGGATCTCGACATTGGCCTGGATGTACATGTCGCCGAAGTCCTTGGTCCGCAACACAGGCATGCCCTTGCCTTTCAGGCGGAACTGCATGCCGGACTGAGTGCCTTCCGGGATCTTCACGCGGGTGCGGCCGCCGTCGATCGTCGGGACCTCGAACGAGCCTCCGAGCGCGGCCGTGGTCATCGCGATCGGCACGCGGCAGTAGAGGTCCGCCCCGTCGCGCTGGAACAGCGGATGGCTCTCGAGCGACAGGAATATGTAGAGATCGCCCGCCGGGCCGCCGCGCAGGCCGGCTTCGCCTTCGCCCGAGAGGCGGATGCGGGTGCCGTCCTCGACGCCGGCCGGGATCGCCACCTCGAGCATGCGCTCCTTGGTGATCCGGCCCGCGCCGTCGCACTCCTCGCAGGGATCGTCGATCGTCTCTCCCCGACCGTGGCAGGTCGGGCAGGTGCGCTCCATCAAGAAGAAACCCTGGCTGGAGCGGATCTTGCCGGCGCCTCCGCAGGTCGCGCACTGCTTGGGCCGGGAGCCGGGCTTCGCGCCGGTGCCCGAACAGGCCTCGCAGGCGACGCTCGTCGGAATGCGGATCTGCGCAGTCTTGCCCGAATAAGCGTCCTCGAGCGTGATCTCCATGTTGTAGCGGAGATCCGCGCCGCGTTCGCGGCCTCCCGAGGAGCGGCCGCGCGCGCGGCCGTCGCCGAAGAACGATTCGAAGATGTCCGACATGAAGTCGGACATGTCGGCGCCGCGGCCGGGCCCGCCCATGCCGCCCTGCTCGAAGGCGGCGTGGCCGAAGCGGTCATAGGCCGCGCGCTTCTGTGGATCCTTCAGGCAGTCATAGGCGGCGTTCAGTTCCTTGAAGCGGGCCTCCGCTCCCGCATCCCCGGGGTTGCGGTCGGGGTGCCAGCGCATCGCGGCCTTGCGGTAGGCGGCCTTCAGCTCGCTGTCGCTCGCGGTGCGCTCGACTTCGAGAACCTCGTAAAAATCGCGTCTGGACATGGGCGTCTTCGTCAGGCGCTCGCTGGCGTTCCGGTGTCGGGATCGGGCACGACGAAAGCGACCCTCAGCGCTTCCTTGTCGAAAGCGGCGAGGGTCGCGACCGTATCGTCAGCTTTAGGCGGACTTCTTCTTGTCGTCGACTTCCTCGAAGTCGGCGTCGACGACGTCGTCCTTGGCCTCGGCCGTCGAACCCGGCGCTTCCGCGCCGCCTTCGCCCGCCTGGCCCTGCGCGTACATGGCCTCGCCGAGCTTCATCGACGCCTGGGCCAGCGCGTTCGTCTTGGCCTGGATGGCCTCGACGTCGTCGCCCGCCACCGCGGTCCGCAGCTCCGCCAGGGCGGCCTCGATCGCCGGCTTCTCGCCCGCGGCCTTGTCGCCCAGGTCGCCGAGGGTCTTCTCGGTCGAGTGGATCAGCGCCTCGGCCTGGTTGCGAGCCTCGACGAGCGCGCGACGCTTCTTGTCCTCGGCGGCGTTGGCCTCGGCCTCCTTCACCATCTTCTCGATGTCGGCGTCCGAGAGGCCGCCGCTCGCCTGGATCCGGATCTGCTGCTCCTTGTTCGTCGCCCTGTCCTTGGCGGACACGTTGACGATGCCGTTGGCGTCGATGTCGAAGGTCACTTCGATCTGCGGCACGCCGCGCGGCGCCGGCGGAATGCCGACGAGGTCGAACTGGCCGAGCAGCTTGTTGTCCGCCGCCATCTCGCGCTCGCCCTGGAAGACCCGGATCGTGACCGCGTTCTGGCTGTCCTCGGCGGTCGAGAAGGTCTGGCTCTTCTTGGTCGGGATCGTGGTGTTGCGGTCGATCAGGCGCGTGAACACGCCGCCCAGCGTCTCGATGCCGAGCGACAGCGGGGTCACGTCGAGCAGCAGCACGTCCTTGACGTCGCCCTGCAGCACGCCGGCCTGGATCGCGGCGCCGATCGCGACGACCTCGTCCGGGTTGACGCCCTTGTGGGGCTCCTTGCCGAAGAACTGCTTCACGACCTCATGGACCTTCGGCATGCGGGTCATGCCGCCGACGAGAACCACCTCGTCGATCTGACCGGCGGAGACGCCGGCGTCCTTGAGCGCCGCCTTGCAGGGCTCGATGGTGCGCTGGATCAGGTCGTCGACCAGGCTCTCGAACTTCGCGCGGGTCAGCTTCAGCGCGAGATGCTTCGGCCCGGAGGCGTCGGCCGTGATGTAGGGCAGGTTGATGTCGGTCTGGCTCGCGGAGGAGAGCTCGATCTTGGCTTTCTCCGCGGCTTCCTTCAGGCGCTGAAGAGCGAGCTTGTCGTTGCGCAGGTCGATGCCCTGCTCGCGCTTGAACTCGTCGGCAAGGTAGCCGACCAGCCGCATGTCGAAGTCTTCGCCGCCGAGGAAGGTGTCGCCGTTGGTGGACTTCACCTCGAACACGCCGTCGCCGATCTCGAGCACCGACACGTCGAACGTGCCGCCGCCGAGGTCATAGACCGCGATCGTGCCGGAGGATTTCTTGTCGAGGCCGTAGGCGAGGGCCGCCGCCGTCGGCTCGTTGATGATGCGCAGCACCTCGAGGCCGGCGATGCGGCCGGCGTCCTTGGTGGCCTGACGCTGGCTGTCGTTGAAGTAGGCCGGGACGGTGATGACCGCCTGGTCGACCTTCTGGCCGAGATGCGCCTCGGCGGTCTCCTTCATCTTCTGCAGCGTGAAGGCGGAAATCTGGGAAGGCGAATAGGCCTTGCCGTCGGCCTCGACCCAGGCGTCGCCATTGTCGCCCTTAACGATCTTGTACGGGACGAGCTTCTTGTCCTTCTCGACCGTCGGATCGTCGAAGCGGCGGCCGATCAGCCGCTTGACCGCGAAGAAGGTCCGATCGGGGTTGGTCACCGCCTGGCGCTTGGCCGGCTGACCGACCAGACGCTCGCCGCTGTCGGTGAACGCGACGATCGACGGCGTCGTGCGGGCGCCCTCCGAATTCTCGATGACCTTCGGCTGAGTCCCGTCCATGACGGCGACGCAGGAATTGGTGGTTCCGAGATCGATCCCGATGACCTTGCCCATGACTCTCACTTCCTCATCTTCTTAAGCGGACCGGAACGGCCCCGAAGCGGCCTTGCGGAGGCGGCCGGATCAGCCTCCACAACCCTTCGGTCCCTTGGAAATCCGCGGGTTTCGCGGGTCGGCGGGTATATAAGGATGGCAAATTCCGGTCGCAAGGCGGGCGATGACGGGGCCGTGAGCGGCGCGCCCGCCGGGCTGCGGCTGCGGCCGGGCTATCTGTCGGCGCAGACGCAGCGTGATCTGCTCGCAATCCTGCGCGAGGCGCTCGTGGCGGCGCCGCTCTACACGCCGACGATGCCCCGCACAGGCAAGCCGCTCTCGGTGCGAATGACGAATCTCGGCCCGCTCGGCTGGGTGTCGGACGCGGACGGCGGTTACCGCTACCAGTCGACCCATCCGGTCACCGGCAGACCCTGGCCGGCGATCCCGGACATATTGCTGCAGGCCTGGCGCGAGATCGGCGGATATGTGGCCGCCCCCGAGGCCTGCCTCGTCAACTGGTACGCGCCCGGCGCGCGGATGGGGCTGCACCAGGACCGCGACGAGCAGGACTTCGACGCCCCCGTGGTCTCGCTGTCGCTCGGCGATACGGCGCTGTTTCGGCTGGGCGGCGTCCGACGCTCCGACCCGACGCGGTCCTTCCGCCTCGGGTCCGGCGACGCGATGGCGCTCGCCGGCGAAAGCCGGCTCGCGTTTCATGGCGTCGACCGGATCTATCCCGGCACCTCGACGCTGCTGCCGCAGGGCGGCCGGATCAATCTGACGCTGCGGCGGGTCTCGGCCCCGGGCTGATCAGGGCGCGACGGTGTCGGCCATCTGGGCGCCCCGGAGCCCGAGCGGAAGCGGCGCGCCGGTGGTGGTGTCCGCCGCGGTCTGGTGCTCCATCTCGGCGTTCAGCTCGCCTCCGAGAAGCACCACGATGACCGAGATCCAGATCCAGGTCATGAAGCCGATCACCGCCCCCAGCGAGCCGTAGGTCTCGTTGTAGGTGGCCATGTTGGCCGCATACCAGGAGAAGCCCGCCGATGCGGCCATCCAGATGAGCGCGGCGATCAGCGAACCCGGGGCCGCCCACCGCCACTGCGGTCGCGCGCGGCTTGGCCCGAAGCGGTAGAGCAGCGTGAGCCCGAGCATCACCGCGCAGAACAGCAACGGCCAGCGGCCGAGCGACAGCAGCGTCTCGGTGCGGTCGCCCAGCCCGACGTAGTCGAGCGTGATCGGCAGCACCACGATGGCGTTGAAGGCGAGCAGCAGGAACACGATGGCGCCGGCCGTGAAGGTCAGGGACATCAGGTTGAGGCGAACGAAGGAACGCCGCTCATGTTCGTCATAGACGACGTTGAGGGCGTCGAAGAGCGCCTTCATTCCGGCGTTCGCGCTCCACAGAGCGGCCGCGAGGCCGAATAGGAAGGCGAAGCCGAGCGAGCCGTCGCTCTTGGTCACGATGCGCGTGACCTGATCGCGTGCGATGTCCAGCGCGCCGCCCGGAACCACTCCCTCGAATGAGGCGAGCTGGTCGTTCAACGTGGAGAGATCCGCGACGAGGCCATAGAGCGACACGAGGGCGACGATCGCCGGGAAGATCGCCAGCAGGCCGTAGAACGTGACGCCTGCGGCGACCGCGAGAAGGCGGTCGTCCGAGATCTCGGCGTAGACCCGCATCAGGATTTCCTTCCAGCCCTGGGCCGGAATCTCCGCCGGGGTCCGGGCGTCCTTTCCGCGACCATGAGACCACGCCGCCGGGGGCGCGGCCCTGGCCGGGCGCGGCCTTCGCTGGAACAAGGCGGCTGCGGCGATGACGCCCGCGGCCGCGATCGCGCCGGCCGCGAGCACCGCAGTGTCGACGGCCGGGCGAAGGTCCCGATGCTGCTCGCTGGACTGTTGCTGTGGCACGCTACTCACCCCCTTTTGGCAGGGAGCAAACGCGCGGCGTGCCTTCTCGTTGCCTCAATCGCGCCGCGGCGTGATCCGCATCGGCATCCCGCCGCCGGGCCGCAGCGTCACCCGCAGCCGGAGTTCGGGCTCGAAACCCGGCCGCAGCTCCGCCCGTGCGGCGCGCAGCAGCGTCGCGAGGATGAGAACGCCCTCGATCATCGCGAAGCTCATCCCGATGCAGATGCGCGGGCCCGCGCCGAACGGCAGGTAGGCGTAGCGGTGGCGCGCCTTCGCGGCCTCCGGCGCGAACCTTTCGGGATAGAAGACCTCTGGCGCCTCCCACAGCAGCTCGTGGCGATGGACCGCATAGATCGGGATATAGACCTGCGCCCCGGCGGCGAGCGACTCCGAGCCGATGCGAACCGGGCGGACGGCCTCTCGCACGACGGCGGCGGCCGGCGGATAGAGCCGCATCGCCTCCTGAAGGGCCTGCCGGGTATAGGCGAGCCCAGCGACGTGCTCGGCGGTCAGGGGGCCCCCTCCGGTGACCTGCTCGATCTCGGCCCGGATGCGTTCCGCCGCTTCCGGATGCCGGTCGAGCAGGTAGAACGTCCAGGTGAGAGCGAGCGCCGTCGTCTCGTGTCCGGCGGTGATGAAGGTCAGGACGTTGTCCGCGAGCTCCCGGTCGCTCATGGCGTGGCCGGATTCCGGATCCCGGGCGGCGAGCAGCAGCGCCAGAAGGTCGTCCTGCGCGTCCGGCGCTCTGCGGCGCTTCGCGATCATCTCCACGATCTCGCGTCGCAGGAAGCGCCTCGCGCGGTCGCTGCGCAGGCGCCCGGGGTGAGGCAGCCAGGGCGGCAGCCGGGCGATCGACATCGCGATCACCCAGCCGAGCGGGTCCAGATAATCGTTGACCGCCCGCTCGACCCGTTCGGCGTCGACCCCGCCGCCGCCGAGCATTGTCCGCACGATGACGTCGTAGGTGGTGAGCATCATCTCGCGCGCGACGTCGAGCTCGGCGCCGCCGGCGGCCAGCCAGCGGTCGCGCGTGGTCTCGGCGAGA
>NZ_JBJKEX010000153.1:0-6801 GCF_045505405.1 Hansschlegelia beijingensis
GCGGATCGAGCGTTCCGGCGTGCCCCGCCTTCTTGGCCTGGTACAGCCAGCGCGCCTTCGAGACGGCGTGCGTCGAGGTGACGCCGATCGGCTTGTCGAGCACCATCCTTCGCGGCTTCGCACGAGCGGATGTGGCGCGAGGACGGCCTCTACGACCTGGTGGTCGAGCTCGGCTGGAACGACCGGCCGCCGCGTCCGGGCCGCGGCAGCGCGATCTTCATGCACGCCGCCCGGCCGGGCTTCACCCCGACCGAAGGCTGCGTGGCGCTCGCGCCGGCGGCGCTGCGCCGTCTGATCGGCCGGCTCGGGCCGCAGACCATGCTCAGGATCGGATCGCCGCCGCGTAAGCTGCGGCGCGATCGTGCTTAATACTTCCTGACGAGGCGGTTGCTCTGACGAAGATGTCAGCGCCCGACAGGCCTCGCGAACTTGTGCGAGCGGCCGCGATCCCCATATCCTTCATGCCCAAAGGGACCGCCGCGCCGCGGCGGCCGCGACGGGACAATTCGCGAGGATTGCAGACGATGTCCGACTTTAACCGCAACGCTTACGGCCGAGCCGGCTTCGGCGGGGTCGCTGCGCCGAGCGCTGCGATCGACCCGGGCCTCCGGTCCTACATGCTGAGCGTCTACAACTACATGTCGCTCGGCCTCGCCATCACGGGCTTCGCCGCGATCGGCGCCTTCATGATGGCTGTGACGAGCGATCCCGCCTCCGCGGTCGCCACCGCGCGCGGCATGCACCTGACCCAGTTCGGCTACGCGCTGTTCGCGAGCCCGCTGAAGTGGGTGGTGCTGCTCGCTCCGCTCGGCATGGTGTTCTTCCTCTCCGCGCGCATTCACAAGATGAGCGCGGCGGGCGGCCAGATCGCGTTCTACGTATTCGCCGGCCTGATGGGCCTGTCGCTGTCGTCGATCTTCCTGGTCTACACCGGGGCGTCGATCGGCCGGGTGTTCTTCATCACGGCGGCGGCGTTCGGCGCGCTCAGCCTGTGGGGCTACACGACCAAGCGCGACCTGACCGGCATGGGCTCGTTCCTGGTGATGGGCCTGTTCGGCATCATCATCGCCAGCCTGGTGAACATCTTCCTCGGCTCGAGCATGGTGCAGTTCGTCGTGTCGGTGCTCGGCGTGCTGATCTTCTCGGGTCTGACCGCCTACGACACGCAGCGCATCAAGGAGATGTATTACGAGCTCGACGACAGCGACACGATGGGCCGCAAGGCCATCCTCGGCGCCCTGTCGCTCTACCTCGACTTCATCAACCTGTTCACGATGCTGCTGTCGCTGTTCGGCAGCAACCGCGAGTAAGCGAAGCCTTCCGGCCCCGGCCGGAGGATGAGACCAAGGCCCCGGCGGAGACGCCGGGGCCTTTTTCATGTCGGCCGCTTGCGTCCCGCCTGGGAGGCTGCATCTTCCGGCGCGACACACCGCAGGAGGCCGCCATGGCGAAGATGATCCACACGATGATCCGGGTGCGCGACGAGGAACGCTCGGTCGCGTTCTACCGGACCGCGTTCGGGCTCGAGGTGGCGGACCGCTACCCGTTCGACGGCTTCACGCTGATCTACATGGCCAATGCCGAGACGGGCTTCGAGCTGGAGCTCACCGTCAACGCCGGCCGCGACGCGCCCTACGAGCTCGGCGACGGCTACGGCCACCTCGCGGTCTCGGTCGACGACCTCGCGGCCGAGCACGCCCGGTTCGAGGCCGCCGGCCTGAAGCCGAACCCGCTCAAGACGATGGAGCGCGACGGCAAGCCGTTCGCGCGGTTCTTCTTCGTCTCCGATCCGGACGGCTACAAGATCGAGGTGCTGGAGCGCGGCGGCCGCTTCCAGTGACGCCTCAGAGCACGTCGTAGAGCCAGAAGATCCAGGACAGCTGCGCCGCGAGCGCGACGGAGACCAGCGCCGCCTGCAGGCGCCGGTCGCTGGAGAAGGCGCCCAGCGCGAAGGCCAGGATGAAGCCCGCGTTCCTGTACGGGTAGACCGGCCCGAGCGTGTCCAGATAGGCGCCGCCCTTGAGGCTGGTGTCGGCGAAGTCGACGATGAAGATCAGCGCCAGCAGCCCGAAGAACCACCGCCGCCGGGACATGAAGTAGTCCCGGTAGCCGGCGTACTCGTCCATCTTGTCCGGGAACAGCAGCGTGGTCGCCAGGAACAGCAGGCAGGCGTAGAAGATCAGGAACAGGTAGAGCTGGAAGGACCACACCGGCGCGGCCGACAGCCGGTACTCGAACCACCAGAAATGCGCGATGCCGAGCAGCACGAACAGCGCCCAGCCGAGATGCACGGGGTAGATCGTCTCGCGCGAGGGATGCTGCACGAAGCGCGCGAGGCCCGTCAGCAGGCGCCCGACGCCCAGTCCGACCACCACGCCCACGATCATCCGGACGTGCACGAAGGCTTCGTGATTGGCTGCGAGCTGCGACACTCCGGTTCCCTCCCGTTCTCGCCCAAGACGCTTGCCACCGGGCGGCGCCGGGTTCAAAACCCGGGCGGCTCTCTGGCATACACAGATGACGAGGATCCTAATGGCGGCCCATAAACTTCTTCTTCTGCCCGGCGACGGCATCGGCGTCGAAGTGCTCGCCGAGGTTCGTCGCATCCTCGCCTTCATCGAGCAGAAGGGGATCCTCTCCTTCGAGATCGAGGAAGATCTCGTGGGCGGCGCCGCCTATGACGCGCATGGCGTGGCGATCACGGACGCCGCCATGCAGAAGGCCAAGGCCGCGGACGCCATCCTGTTCGGCGCCGTCGGCGGCCCGCAGTGGGACGGCGTGCCCTACGACGTGCGGCCGGAAGCCGGCCTGCTGCGGCTGCGCAAGGAGCTCGAGCTGTTCGCCAATCTGCGCCCGGCGATCTGCTATCCGGCGCTCGCCGACGCCTCCGCGCTGAAGCGCGAGCTGGTCGACGGCCTCGACATCGTCATCGTCCGCGAGCTCACCGGCGGCGTCTATTTCGGCGAGCCGAAGGAGATCACCGATCTCCCGAACGGCCAGAAGCGCGCCGTCGACACCCAGGTCTACGAGACCTACGAGATCGAGCGCATCGCCAAGGTGGCGTTCGAGCTCGCCCGCGTGCGCTCGAACCGCGTGACCTCCGCCGAGAAGCGCAACGTCATGAAGTCCGGCCTGCTGTGGAACCAGGTCGTCACCGCGACCCACAAGGCCGGCTACGAGGACGTCAAGCTCGACCACATGCTGGCCGACGCGCTCGGCATGCAGCTGGTGCGCGCGCCGAAGCAGTTCGACGTCATCGTCACCGACAATCTGTTCGGCGACATCCTGTCCGACGTCGCCTCGATGCTGACCGGCTCGCTCGGCATGCTGCCCTCCGCCTCGCTCGGCGCCGAGGACCCGGCGACCGGCAAGCGCAAGGCGCTCTACGAGCCGGTGCACGGCTCCGCCCCCGACATCGCCGGCAAGGGCCTCGCGAACCCGATCGCGATGATCGCGAGCCTCGCGATGGCGCTCAAATATTCGCTCGGCAAGCCGGAGCTCGCCAACGTGCTCGACCGGGCGATCTCCGATGTCCTGGCCGACGGCCTGCGCACCGGCGACATCTGGACCGAGGGCATGACCAAGGTCGGCACCTCCGAGATGGGCGGCGCCGTGCTCAAGAAGTTCGAGACCCTGCTCTCCGCCTGAGGCGCGACCGCAGCTCCACCGCACGAGAAGGCCCGGCGGCGCCCGCCGGGCTTTTTCTTTTCGCGGGGCCCCGCGCCCGGGAGCGCTCGTCGCGTCAGGAAGGGGCGCCCTCCCTCCCTCGCAGAGGGGAGGGTGGACGGCGCAGCCGGCCGGGTGGGGTGCTCTGAGGACAAAGCGCTACGCCCAAGAGCCCCACCCGACCCTTCGCTGCGCGAAGGGCCACCCTCCCCACGGCTTCGCCGCGAGGAGGGAGAAGATGCCCTCTAGGCTTTTATTCCTTGACATCCGGCCTCCCCCATGCTCTCCTCCCCTCGTCCTACCCCGACAGGGAGGCGTGTCCGGACCGGCCGGCCATGCGGGGGAGGAGCGGCGCCTGCGCCTGCGAGCACCGGAGCTCGCGGTCCCGGGACGTCGGCTGCGGGCCTAGCGGGAAGCTTGCTTCCCAACGGGATTACAGGCCGCCCGCCCCGCACTAGGACGGGGCCGCGCCGTCGAGCGCCTTAAGGCGCGGGATGGGTTTTGGAACGAGCCGCTTCTTCGGAGGCGGCGAGGCCAAGAATCCGCAAAGGGACCGACCCCGCAAGGGAGAACGGGCCGCCCGCGACCGGAGCGCGGCTTCCGCCAGCTGATGACAAGCCGCCGCGCGTGGAGCGCCGGGCGACCGGCCAAAATACGCGTAAAACCACGGTGGCCCGGCGCTCCGCGCCTTCCGCTGTCGCTGTTTGAACCGGTTTGACGTGACGCGCCGTGCGACCCGGCGGATGGCGCACGCCCACCGTAATGCGCCCGACCGTCATGCCCGGCCGCAGGCCGGGTATCCACGACTGGGTCGTAACGCGGCGCGGCTGGAAGGAAGTCGTGGATGCCCGCGAAGGCGGGCATGACGGGAGGGGAAAGCCGGCGGCCGAGGGTCGTCTGCGCAGGGTCGGTTCCGAACGCGAGCTCAGCGCCGGGATTCAAGGGCGCGCTCTACACCCGAAGGCCCTACCCGACCCTTCGCTGCGCGAAGGGCCTCGCTCCCCGCGGCTGCGCCGCGAGGAGGGAGAAGAGGCGCGCAGCATCGGAAGGACCGAGCGGTTGACGCTGGCCGACGCCGTTACGAGATAGGGAGAAGGCGGAGCCGGCTCAGTAGCCGGGGAGGTCGAGGCTGGAGGGCAGCGGCGAGCGGCTGAAGCTGATGCTGTTCCGGGCCTGATAGGTCGGCTGATAGAGCGCGGACGTGTCATATTTGGCCGCGGAAGGCGGGCTGTCCGGCGTGGTCCGGGTGTTCAGGTAGCTCGGCTGCCGGGTGATCGTCACGGACACGCCGCCGTTGCGGGCGGGCTCCCAGGGCTCGGCCGACGCGAAGGACGCGATCAGCGGAACCGCCGCGATCGCCGCGGCGAAGATGAATGAACGCGTCAGGGGAAAGGACATGTCTGGCTCCGGCGCCTGAGTGCCACAATCCCTGAACGCGGTCGAGGCGATTTGGTTGCGGCGCATCGCCGGCCGCCGTTGAATTCTCCCGCGTTTCGCGGCATTGGAACCCCGCGGCTTGACGCCGCGGAACTGAAGGGCCGCCGGCGCGCGGCCCATGGAGCGGAAAATGGGTTATCGGATCGCCGTCGTGGGCGCCACGGGCAATGTGGGCCGCGAAATGCTGAGCATCCTCGACGAGCGGGAGTTCCCGGTCGACGAGATCGTCGCGCTCGCCTCGCGCCGCAGCCAGGGCACGGAAGTGTCCTTCGGCGACCGCACGCTGAAGTGCCAGACGCTCGAGATGTTCGATTTCTCGAAGACCGACATCTGCCTGATGTCGGCCGGCGGCGCGATCTCGAAGGAATGGTCGCCGAAGATCGCCGCCCAGGGCGCGATCGTGATCGACAATTCCTCGGTGTGGCGCATGGACCCGGACGTGCCCCTGGTGGTGCCCGAGGTCAACGCCGACGCGGTCGCCGGCTACACCAAGAAGGGCATCATCGCCAATCCGAACTGCTCGACCGCCCAGCTCGTGGTGGCGCTCAAGCCGCTGCACGACGCGGCCAAGATCAAGCGCGTCGTCGTCTCGACCTACCAGTCGGTCTCCGGCGCGGGCAAGGACGCGATGGACGAGCTCTGGAACCAGACCAAGGGCATCTACGTGAACCAGGCGCCCGAGCATGAAGGCGGCAAGTTCCCGAAGCAGATCGCGTTCAACGTCATTCCTCACATCGACGTCTTCATGGAGGACGGCTACACGAAGGAGGAATGGAAGATGGTCGCGGAGACCAAGAAGATCCTCGACCCGAAGATCAAGCTGACCGCGACGGCCGTGCGCGTGCCGGTGTTCGTCGGCCATTCCGAGGCCGTGAACATCGAGTTCGAGAACCCGCTGTCGGCCGACGAGGCGCGGGACATCCTGCGCGAGGCGCCGGGCCTGCTCGTCGTCGACAAGCGCGAGCCCGGCGGCTACGTGACCCCGGTCGAGTGCGTCGGCGATTTCGCGACCTTCGTCAGCCGCATCCGCGAGGATCCGACGGTCGACAACGGGCTGGCGATGTGGATCGTCTCCGACAATCTGCGCAAGGGCGCGGCGCTCAACGCGGTTCAGATCGCCGAATGCCTCGCCAATCGCGGCCTGCTCAAGCAGGCCGCGTGAGGGCGCGATGAAGCTCTACCGGCTGCTCACCGGTCCGGACGACGCCGCGTTCTGCCGGCGCGTCTCGGACGCGATCAACAAGGGCTGGACGCTGCAGGGCGATCCGACCCTCACCTACGATCCGGAGAAGAAGACGGTGATCTGCGGCCAGGCGATCACCAAGGAGATCGTCGGGGTGGAATGGTCGGACGAGATCAAGCTGTCAGACTGGTGACGATCGACAGGGCCGGCCGGCGCGGCGGGGTCCGGTCGTCGCCCTCCTGAAGGTCCCCGTCGATCGCGACCAGCTTCGGCCGCGAGGGCTTCTGCTGGGGCCCGCGGAGCACTGTTTCGGCGCGCAGCAGAAGTTCCTTGGCCTGGGACTGCGACCCCACCGCCTGAAGCGTCGCGGCGAGCCGCAGGCAGCTCTGGGCGAGTTCGGGGGCGAGCGGCGCAAGCGACGGCGCCGAGATCCGTCATCAGCATGCCCCCCTGCACGACGCCGACAAGGTTTGCGTGCTTCTGCCCGGCGCGAAAGCCGAAGGCGCGGGGGGCGG
>NZ_JBJKEX010000154.1:0-6798 GCF_045505405.1 Hansschlegelia beijingensis
ACACGAGCAACGCCGCGCGTCTTCGTCGGCAGATGCGGCTCAAGACGCGCGAACTGCTCGTCCGTCAGCCAGAAGCAGTCCGATCCCATCGGCGTTCTCCCTCGAGGACGCCTCTGAATCACGCTTCGCTCGACCTGCAAACCCCTTAATGGGTCCGGGCCCTAGGGCGGTTCGACCTGGACGACCCCGAGGGGGCGAAGCGGGGCGGGAACACGGGCTGGGTCTCAGCCGAACGTTGCTTCCGGCCGTGACGGCGTCACGTGGCCGACCGTTCGGCGTCGTGACACGGGACTTGCGCATGGCTTCGGTTGGCGCGATTGTACCCCGCAATGTACCAACCGGCGTCGCCCGGCGTGGCGATGCGGCTCAATTTTGAGGCGGTTGGGGCGTAAATGAGATTGGGTCCCACCCTCTCCGCCATCTAGCCCCGACAGCCGAACCGCGAGCAATCCTTGAGAAGTCAGGGATCTGTTCACGCCTGGCGACGCCCGTCAGGGCGTCCGGATCGTGGCCTCTTCTGCAATTGTACCGCCAGATGTGGAAGGCCGCGCCGGCGCAGAGGGCCGTCGCAGGGCAGCGTCGTCTCTCCCGAAAAGTCCCGCGGGCCTGCCGCCCGAGCCCCGCCCACATGCGAATGGTCAACCGGATCTGCGTCGTAGGGTCGACGACGTCATCGGACGGGCGCCTGACCCTTGGCGGCGCCATTGCCGTTGTCTGCCGGCGCCGGCTTGTCCGCGTAATGCAGGGGCGCCCGGAAGACCTTTGCGTGCAACCATTCGCGCGTTCGTTCCAGCAGCACGTAAAGCATCGGCACCAGGAAGATGCCGATGAGCGAGGCAGCGACCATGCCGCTGAAAACCGACGTGCCGACGGCGCGACGGCTGGCTGCGGCGATGCCGACCGCCGTCACCAGCGGCAGGAGACCAAGGATGAAGGCGAAGCTCGTCATCATCACCGGCCGGAAGCGCTGGCGGGCGCCGACAACGGCGGCCTCCTCGATCGGCATGCCTTCCTCGCGGCGGTCCTTGGCGAAGGCGACAATCAGAATCGCGTTCTTCGCCGCAAGGCCGATGAGCACCACGATGCCGATCTGGGCGTAGATGTCGTTGTCGAGGCCCGTCAGGCGCAGCCCCAACATGGCGCCGAGCAAGCCGGCGCTGACCGACAGCAGCACACCGAGCGGGATGGTCCAGCTTTCGTAGAGTCCGACGAGGAACAGATAGGCGAACAGCACCGCAAACCCGAGGATGATGCCGGTTTGTCCGGACGCTTCGAGTTCCTGATAGGCGGTGCCCGTCCACTGGTAGGAGTAGCCGGCGGGCAGGGTCGTCGCGGAGAGTTGCTCCATGACAGCGATGGCCTGGCCCGAGCTGATGCCGGGCGCCGCATTCCCCATGAGCATGGCGGCGCGATAGTTGTTGTAGCGGGTGATGAACTGCGGCCCGACCGCCTCTTCGGCGTTAAGCAGTGCGCGAAGCGGAACCATGTTGCCGGTGTTCGAGCGCACGAAAATCCGATAGATGTCCTCGACGGTCCGGCGATCTTGGGCCTCGCCCTCGATGATCACCTGCCAACTGCGTCCGTACCGGTTGAAGTAGTTTACAAAATATCCGCCCAGGGTCGTCTGCAGGACATTGAAAATGTCGTTCACGTCGACGCCGACATTGAGCGCCTTTTCGCGATCTATGTTGAGGCGAATCTGTGGCGTCGCAGCTGAGTAGGTGGTGAAGACCTGATCCAGGCCGGGGTTCTGGTTGGCGGCGATCGTCAGCGCGCGGGCGACGGAGGCGAGGTCTGCGGGCGATTTCCCGCTCAGGTCCTCCAGCTCGTACTGGAAGCCCGAGCCGGTGCCGAGGCCGATGATCGGCGGCATGTTGATCGGCAGGATCTGCGCATCGCGAATGCCCGCCGTCTTCTGTCGCACCTCACGCATGATGTCGAAGACGGACAGGTTCGGGCCGAGGCGCTCGGCAAATGGTTTCAGGGTGACGATCAGGAAGCCGGAATTGGATTCGGCAAGACTGTCGATGAAGCTTCGCCCGATGACCGCAGTGATGCTGGCGACGCCGGGCGCCGCCTTCGTGATCTCGCTGACCTGTTCGACGACGCTTTGGGTGCGGCTGCGCGCGGCGGCGGCCGGCAGGTTGACCTGCACGAAAAACAGACCCTGGTCTTCCTCCGGCAGGAAGCCGCCCGGGAGCGTCCTGTCCAGCCAGTATGCGCCGCCGCCGAACATCGCCACCAGAAGCAGCGACAGGGCCGCGACCCGCACCAGCCGCCGGACGATGCTCCCGTATCCGTCGCTGATGCGCTCGATAAAGGCGCTGACCTTGCCCATGGCCCGGCTGTAAAGGCTGTCGGAATGTCCGTGCTTCAAGAAGACGCCGCAGAGCGCCGGGCTCAGCGTGAGCGCGTTCACCGCCGATATGAGCATGGCGACAGTGACGGTGACGGCGAATTGGCCGTAGAACTTTCCGGCGATACCGGGGATGAACCCAACGGGCACGAAGACGGCCAGCAGCACCAGCGTGATCGCGATGATCGGCCCGGTGATCTCTTTCATCGCCTGTTTGGTGGCTTCCTTGGCCGGAAGCCCGGTCGCGGTCATGACGCGCTCGACATTTTCGACCACGACGATCGCGTCATCGACGACGATGCCGACGGCAAGAATCATGGCGAAGAGCGAGATCGTGTTCGCCGAGTATCCGATGGCCAGCAGCACGGCGAACGTGCCGATCAGCGACACGGGGACGGCAATGGCGGGAATGAGGGTGGCGCGCAGGTTTCCGAGGAAGACGAACACGACGACGATCACGAGGGCGAAGGCCTCGATCAGCGTCTTGATCACCTCCTGGATGGATGACGAGACGAAGACCGTGGTGTCATAGGTGATCTTGTAGTCGATCCCTTCCGGAAAGGATTGTTTGAGCCGTTCTAGTTCCTTGCGCACGCCTTCCGCCGCGGCGACGGCGTTCGAGCCGGGCGCCTGGAACACGCCCAGCACGGCCGCGGGAGCCCCGTCGAGCCGGCCGACGGTGTCATAAGATTGGGCGCCGAGTTCGATCCGCGCCACGTCCTTCAGGCGGATCTGGGCGCCGCTGGTCTTGGCTTTGATGACCACGTCCTCGAACTGCCGGACGTCGGCGAGGCGGCCCTGCGTCACGAGGTTGAGCTGAAGCTGCTGCTGGTCGGGCATCGGCGGCGCGCCGAGGCGGCCGACGGCCGCCTGCACGTTCTGGCTCTGGATCGCGTCGATGAGATCGGACGGGGTCAGGCCAAGGCTCGCCAGCACATCGGTCTCGAACCAGATGCGCATGCTGTAATTGAGGGTCCCGAAGGATTGCGCCTGGCCGACGCCGGACACACGGGCGAGGGGATCGACAACGTTGATGATGGCGAAATTGTTCAGAAAAAGCTCGTCGTAGAGTTTGTTCGGCGAGTAGATCGTGACGATTTGAAGAAAGGCCGGGGATTGCTTTCGGACGCTGAGACCGCTGCGCGTCACTTCGGTCGGCAGGCTGCTTTCGGCCAGTTGGACTCGGTTCTGGACATTGACGGTCGCGATGTCCGGGTCGGTGCCGAGTGCGAATGTAACGTTCAGCGTGTACGACCCGTCGTTGCCGCTGGTCGACGACATATAGATCATGCCGTCGACGCCGTTGACCTGCGATTCGATGACTTGGGCGACCGTGCTCTCGACAACGTCGGAACTGGCGCCGGGATAATTTGCCGAGACTGAGACCTGCGGCGGCAGGATGTCGGGAAATTGGGCGACCGGGATCCGCTGCATGGCGATCAGCCCGGCGAGCGTGATTACGATCGCAATAACGATGGCGAGGCGGGGGCGATCAACGAATATGGCCGACAGCATCGCGGGCCTTTCTTGTTCCTGCCTCGTGCAGCGCTCAATCGGTTCGTCGCATCGCTAAGAGTCGCTGGCCGGCGCGGGGTCTACGGCGACGCCAGGGCGCACCCGCTGGAGGCCGTCGACGATGACCTCGTCGCCCACCTTCAACCCCTCCCGCACGACCACATCGGCGCCGGAATTCGCGCCGGTCGTGATGCGCCGTTGCGCCGCCTTCCCGTCCTCGACCAGCATGACGAAGTTGCCGCCCTGATCGGTCAGCACCGCCTTTTGCGGGATGACCAGGGCCTGCACGGGATCCTTGCTTTGGGCGAACACGCGGGCGAACTGTCCATCGAGGAGCGCGCCGCGCGGATTTGGGAACACAGCGCGCAAGGCCAGGGTGTCGGTGTTCGGATCGACCTTGACGCCGGTGTAGTCGATCTTGCCGGTTTCGGGATATTCCGCGCCGGTCGACATGAAGAGGTGGACCGCGACGCTCTCCGTCGACTTCGCGCGGTCGCCTTCGGTCACTTGCAGAATGGTTCGGTCGCTGACCGGGAACGTGACGTAGATCGGGTCCTGGCTGACGATTGTCGCCAGGGCGCCGCTGCTCGGTCCGACCAGGGCGCCGACCGACACGGATGCACGACCGACGCGGCCATCGAACGGCGCCTTGATCTCCGTATAGCCGAAGTCGATCTGCGCCTGCTCCACGGAGGCCCGCGCCTGTTCGACCGCGGCCTGCGTCTGCTTCTCGGCCGCGATGCGGTCATCCAGGATCGACTCGGAGACGAAGTTTTCCTTGATCAAGGAGCGAGCACGGTCCGCCTGCTTGGTGGCGTTCCATGCATCGGCTTCGGCCTTCGCGAGATTGGCGAGCGCGGCGTTGAGTTCTGCCTGATAGGCGTTCTGCTGGATGACGAAGAGCAGGTCGTTGGCCTTGACCATCGCCCCCTCCGTATAAGCTCTCTTGGTGAGAAAGCCCTGAACACGCGCGACAAGGTCGACCTTTTGGACGGCTTCGACGCGGCCGATGAAGCTCAAGCCCGGATTGGTCGGTCGTTCGGCCGCCTTGATGACAGCCACGGGCACGGGTGCGGAGGATGGAGGTTCTTTGCCGGCCGTGCCGTTCTCGCCGCATGACGCCGTAAGCAGGCTGGCGGCGATGGAGACGCAGAGAAAGAATGCGGAGCGTACGTTGCTGGCGCGAGGCGCGGAAGTCCGCGCCATGAACCGTGACGGCAGCCGTAACAACCGATCGCTCGACAATCGATCGTGCATCATCCTGCTCTCACCAATGCAGCTACAAGCTCGAGGCGTTCATTCTCTCCGAGGACGTGTGCTGCAGCAGACTTCCGTCGGCCGAACGCGACCGCGGATGAGAGTGTTGTAACCGGCGCACGGCGAAGTCGCTTGAGGGAGATCAATGCCGCGTCGCCACCAGCCACGCGAGGCTTGCATCCGCTTCTGGAGCGGGTCGGCAGGCGCACCGACGGATCTGCGCATCAGGAAGGCGGTCCGGGCGATACGCTCGGTCTGAGCTTCGCGTCGAGTTGCGGCCCAGCGGGAGAGCCGCAGGCATTGGAAAGAGCCGGGCCCCGCGGGCAAAGGCGGCGCGAGATCCTGGCAAGGCGTCGTTCGACGACGCAAAGCCAAGAACTCGGTCACCACATATCTCTGCGCGTTCAAAACGCGAAAGGCGACTGCAAGGAGTAGTTTGTCGTCTGGTCCGCGTATCAGGCGGCTGGTTGAACGGCCTGCAACGCTTGCGCCGCGCCGGCGACGTCGATCGCCACCTTCCCGCGCAGCCCTCGTGCGGCGCCGTTCTCCGAGAGAGCGTGCGCCTCGCTCATCTGCGCGAGGGGGAACGTCGCTCCGATCACGGGCTTCACCAGCCCGCGCTCGACAAGAGCGGTGAGCGCGTCGAGTTTGCCCCTGTTCTGGCGGGTGAACACGAAGTGATACGCAGCGTTCTTGCCCCAGGCCTCCAGTAGGTTTTGCGGCTGAGCAATGTCGACGATGCTGACGACACGGCCGAAAGGCGCCAGCGTTGATGGACTTCTGGTGAGCGTATCTCCGCCGACCGTGTCGAGGACGACGTTGACGCCAAGTCCCTCGGTCAAGCGGGAAATCTCCTTGACGTAATCTTCTGCGGTATAATCGATCGCGTCGTCAGCGCCGAGCGAGCGGACGAAGTCGTGGTTGCTGGCGCGCGCGGTCGTGATCACCCGCGCGCCGATCGCCTTGGCGACCTGTATGGCGATTGTGCCCACGCCGCCTGCGCCACCATGGATGAGGATCGTCTCCCCGACGCTCAGCCGCGCACGCTCGACAAGCGCTTCCCAGACCGTGCCGCCCACGAGCGTCAGGCTGGCGGCCTCAAGGTGGCTGAGGTTCCGCGGCTTGCGTCCAACGATCTCGACGTCCGCGACGTGCTGCTCGGCGTACGAGCCAGCGCCGCCGAAGATCTTCGGCGTGTAGTACACTTCGTCACCGAGCGAGAACTCACCGACGCCCTCGCCGACCTCCTCCACGACGCCCGAGATGTCGTGGCCGATGATGGCGGGCAGCGGCACGTAGTCTGCGTAGTCGCCGCGGCGGATCTGATAGTCGAGCGGATTGACGGCGGTCGCGTGCACACGCACCCGAACCTGGCGCGGGCCTAAGTCCGGAACCGGCGCCTCGCGGAACTCGAACGCGTCCGGCCCCCCAAAACGGGGAAGCACGACCGCCTGCATGGTCTTGGTCATGGCCGATCCTTGGTGTCGTTGTCGTCGAGGGGGCGTCAGTGATTGGGGAGGTCTGCCTGAAGCGTGCGTCCGCCTAATCGCAGACCCGGACCTGACGGGTGACGACCGTTCCAATCGACTTCGGGCCGGCAGTCTCGAAGACCCGACGTGTCTCGGTGTGGCAGCCTTCGATCGAAGCAACGTGGGCTCGATCGCCCGGGG
>NZ_JBJKEX010000155.1:0-6775 GCF_045505405.1 Hansschlegelia beijingensis
GGCGGGCGCGCCCTATGCGGAGAAGCTGTTCGCGCTGCCGCCCTTCCTGGTGGCCGGCGGCGCGAACGCCTCGCCCACCGCAGCCGACGTCGCGGCGGGCTTTGCGCTCACCGGCTACTTCCTCGACACGCGGGTCTGGGGGCCGCGAGGGATGCGACCGCCCGATTCGCGCGCCGCTTATCTGGCCTTGCTGGAGCGCGCGGCGTGAGCGTCAGGCCCCGGCGCGGCCGGCGAAGTCCTGGATGAACTGCCAGGCGACGCGGCCCGAACGCGAGCCCCGGGTGGTCGCCCATTCGAGGGCCTCACGACGCAACTCCTCGGGGGCCGCCTTCAGTCCGAAATGCTCGGCGTAGCCGTTCACCATCGCGAGATACTCGTCCTGGCTGCAGCGATGGAAGCCGAGCCACAGGCCGAAACGGTCCGACAGCGAAACCTTCTCCTCCACCGCCTCGCCGGGATTGATGGCCGTCGAGCGCTCGTTCTCTATCATCTCCCGCGCGAGCAGATGGCGGCGGTTCGAGGTGGCGTAGAACAGAACGTTGTCGGGCCGCCCCTCGATTCCGCCGTCGAGCACCGCCTTGAGAGACTTGTAGGAGGTGTCCTCCAGGTCGAAGGAGAGGTCGTCGCAGAACAGCAGGAACGGGAAGGGCGCCGGCCTGAGCAGCCCCATGAGGATCGGGAGCGTCTCGATATCCTCGCGATGGATCTCGATGAGCTTCAGCTTCGGCTGGCCTTCCGCTTCGAGCGCGGCGGCGACGGTCGCATGGGTCGCCTTGACCAGAGAGCTCTTGCCCATGCCCCGCGCGCCCCAGAGAAGCGCGTTGTTCGCGGGCTTGCCGCGAGCGAACCGGAAGGTGTTGTCGAGCAGCTGGTCGCGGACGCGGTCAATCCCCTTCAGCAGCACCATGTCCACGCGCGAAACCTTGGCGACGGGCGAAAGCCTGCGCTCGGGCGCCTGCCACACGAAGGCGTCGGCGACCGAAAAATCAGGAGCCTCGGCGCGCGCGGGCGCAATGCGCTCCAGGGCGTCAGCGATCCGCGCCAGCAGCGCGTCGCGCGTATCGGTCGCTGGCATGGAATAGAACGGATCGGACAAGGCGCTGCTCGCTCTTAGATCGCAGCGCTCGGCACCAGCGCTGCCGGTGCGGTGGTAAAGGGGCGGCTCTTCGGCGTCCACCGGCGCTGGCGTCGGAGAGGGCTTGCGTAGATGTCATGTCCGACCAAAGCCGCAGTCGGCGGGCCGCGCCGACGCGTGATTTGATTTCACCGGGGCCGTGGCTATAGTCCGCGCGCTTTCGCCGGGGCCCCGCTTCGGCGGCGTTCCCCAAGGTTGAAGCCGGCTCTTCAGAGCGAGGCGGAAGACCCCGCCATCGGAGCTCTCATGTTCATCACCCCCGCCTTCGCCCAGACGGCCACGGGATCCGCGCCCGGCGGATCGGAGTTCCTGATCCAGCTCCTCCCGTTCGTCCTGATCTTCGTGATCATGTGGTTCCTGATCCTGCGTCCGCAGCAGAAGCGGGCGAAAGAGCATCGGGAGATGATCAAGAACGTGCGCCGTGGCGACACGATCGTCACGTCGGGCGGCTTGATCGGCAAGGTGAGCAAGGTCACCGACGACGCTGAGGTGCAGGTGGAGATCGCCGACAACGTGCGGGTCCGCCTGGCGCGCGGCATGATCGCCGAGGTTCGCACCAAGGGCGAGCCCGTCAAGACCGAGGCCCCCTGACGCTCGACGTCAGTCTGCCGGCAGAAGGGCTTTCGGCGCTCCATGCTCTACTTCTCAACCTGGAAGACGGTCGCAGTCCTCGCGCTGTGCGCCCTCGGAATCCTGTTCGCGCTGCCGAACGTCCTGCCGCAGTCTGTGCGCGACAAGTACCCCAGCTGGTTCCCGGCGAGGACGGTCGTGCTCGGCCTCGATCTGCAGGGCGGCTCGCAGCTTCTTCTCGAGGTTGACGGCGAGGCGCTGCGCAGGTCGCGCCAGATCGCCCTTCAGGAGGACGTGCGCCGCGTCCTCCGGGAGGCCCGAATCGGAACGACCGCGATCCAGCTGAACGGGAACACCGTGTCGGCGACCTTGCGGGATCCCGGCCAGAAGGTTCTCGCGCTCGAGAAGCTTCGTACGCTCGCGACGCCGGTCGGCACGACGTTGTTCGGCGGCTCCGGACCGGTGGAAGTCGACATCTCCTCGCCGAGCGACCGCGTCGTGGCGGCGACGCTCACCGAGGCCGCTCTTCAGGCGCGCATCCGTTCGGCGGTCGACCAGTCCTTGCAGATCGTCGACCGTCGCGTGAACGAGCTCGGAACGGTCGAGCCCTCGATCCAGCGCGAAGGCGCGGACCGGATCCTGCTCCAGGTGCCTGGGCTTCAGGACCCGCAACGGCTCAAGGACCTCCTCGGTCAGACCGCGAAGCTCGAGTTCCGCCTCGTCGACCTGTCGATGCCGGCCGAGCAGGCCGCCGCCGGACGGCCCCCGGACGGCGCGGAGGTGCTGCAGGAAGATCGCGGCGGCGGACAGACCACGCCGATCCTGGTCGAGAAGCGCGTGCTGGTGTCGGGCGAAGACCTCACCGACGCGCAGGCGGGCTTCAGCTCCCAGACCAACGAGCCGATCGTCAATTTCAAGTTCAACACCAAGGGCGCCCGCGCCTTCGGCGAGGTGACGCAGGCGAATGTCGGCAAGCCCTTCGCCATCGTGCTCGACAACAAGGTGATCTCGGCGCCGCGCATCAACGAGCCGATCACGGGCGGGCAGGGGCAGATCTCCGGCAACTTCACGGTCCAGAGCGCCAACGATCTCGCCGTGCTGCTGCGCGCCGGCGCGCTGCCCGCGCCGCTCACCGTCATCGAAGAGCGGACCGTCGGGCCCGGCCTGGGCCAGGACTCCATCGACGCCGGCACCCGAGCGACCTGGTACGCCGCGCTGTTCGTCGTCGTCTTCATGTTCGCGACCTACGGCGTGTTCGGCTTCTTCGCGAACATCGCGCTGACGATCCACGTCATCTTCATCTTCGCGCTGATGTCGCTGCTTGGCGCGACGCTCACGCTGCCCGGCATCGCCGGCATCGTGCTGACGATCGGCACGGCGGTCGATTCCAACGTGCTGATCTATGAGCGCATCCGCGAGGAGTACCGCGCCGGCCGCAACATGGTGTCTGCGATCGACGCAGGCTTCCGTCACGCTTTCGCTGTCATCTTCGACTCGAACTCGACGATGGCGATCGCCGCGATCATTCTGTTCATGCTCGGCTCCGGGCCGGTGCGCGGCTTCGCCGTCGTCTTCCTGCTCGGCATCCTGACGACGGTCATCACCGCCGTGACGATGACGCGCATGATGATCGCCGTCTGGTACCGCCGCACGCGGCCGCAGACCATGCCGTTCTGACGGAGCCCAGCGAGATCCATGCGCCTCATTCGTCTCTTCCCCGACGACAGCAAGTTCCGCTTCGTGCGTTGGCGCGTGCTGAGCTACCCGTTCTCGGCCGCGATCTCCGTCATGACCATCGTGCTGTTCGTCACGATGGGACTGAACTTCGGCATCGACTTCACCGGCGGCACCCTGATCGAGATCCAGGCCAAAACCGGCAAGGCTGACCCGGGCGTGGTCCGGTCGCTCGCGCAGAGCTTCGAAGTCGGAGACGTCGAGGTTCAGGAGATCGGGTCGGCGGGCGATATCTCCGTCCGTTTCCGGACCCAGCCCGGCGGCGAGGCGGCGCAGAGCGCGCTCGTGCAGCGCGCCCGCGCAGCGTTCGAGAAGGACTACAATATCCGGCGCGTCGAGACCGTCGGCCCGCGGGTCTCGGGCGAACTGGTTCAGTCCGGCACGCTGGGCGTGGTCCTCGCGATCTTCGCGGTCCTTGCGTACCTTTGGTTCCGGTTCGAGCTGCAGTTCGCGATCGGGGCGATCATCGGGACGCTGCACGACATCGTCCTCACCCTCGGCTTCTTCGTGATCACCCGCGAAGAGTTCAACATGACCTCGATCGCCGCGATCCTGACGATCGTCGGCTACTCGCTCAACGAGACCGTCGTCGTGTTCGACCGCACGCGCGAGCTTCTGCGCAAGTACAAGAACCTGCCGACTCCCGAGCTGCTCGACCTGTCGATCAACTCGACCATGTCGCGCACCGTGATGACGGCGACGACCACGGCGCTGTCGCTGCTCGCGCTCGTCCTGTTCGGCGGCCAGGCGATCCAGGGCTTCGCCAACGTGATGCTCTTCGGCGTCGTCATCTGCACCTACTCGGCGATCTTCGTGTCGAGCCCGATGCTGATCTACCTGGGCGTGAAGACGTCCGCGCGCGCCGCCGCCGACGACATCCTCGCCGAGATCGAGCGCGCCGGCTGAGACCTGAAGGTCGCAGTTCTCGCCGCAACCGTCGCGAGAATTAACGATCCGATAAGGATGACCTTGCGCGGGCGCTCGCTATTGCGCTCTAGTCCACCGTTACGTGCGCGGTATCCTGTATCGGCGTCGAACGCGTGGGGACGCGGATGCCCGAAGTGGCGTGGGGTGGAGTGGTCTGCGTCGTCGACGACGACGAGACGATCCGTGACGTGCTTTCCGCCGCGTTCGACGCGGACGGGTTCCGGGCGGAGTGCTTCAGCGACGGCGAGCTTTTCCTCGCGCGCGATTCCGAGGGGCCGCCTGCCTGCGTGCTGCTCGACGTCCTGATGCCCGGGATGTCGGGCCTGGATGTGTTGCGCGAGCTCAACGCGCGCGGCTCGACGTCTCCCGTGATCATGATCTCAGGCTCCGCCGACATCCCGACGGCGGTCGACGCGATCCGCCACGGAGCGCTCGACTTCATCGAGAAGCCGTTCGATCCCCTCGAGGTGCTTCAGCGTGTCCGAAACGCGCTCGCCGCGAGCGAGGCCCGGGCCGACGCCACCTTGCGCAGCGGGCGCGCGGGCGAGATCGCAGGCGCTGACGCGCTGACGCCCCGCGAGCGGGAGGTCCTCGTCCTGATCGCAGGCGGCCAGTCGAACAAGGAAGCGGGCCGGCGGCTTGGCATCAGCCCGCGCACCATCGAGGTCCACCGGGCGCGAATCATGGAGAAGCTAGGCGCCAAGAACGCCGCCGACCTCGTTCGCATCGTGATGTCGGCGACGGAGGGCCGTTCCGGCCCTGATCAGAAGACGACCGGATAGAGATAAAGCACGATCACCCGCTGGATCAGGAAGATGATGAGCAGCAGGATGACCGGCGATATGTCGATGCCGCCAAGGAACGGCAGCACGTTCCGGATCGGCCGCAGCAGTGGCTCCGTGATTCGGTAGAGGAAGTCGTAGATTCCGGCCACGACGCCGTTGCGCGGGTTGACCACGTTGAAGGCCACCAGCCACGACAGGATCGCTGAGGCGATCAACAGCCAGACGTAAAGCTGCAAGGCGAGCAGAACGACGTCGAGAATCGCGCGCATGCGTCGAAGAGCCCCTTGGCGACGGAACGTGGCACGCGACCAATAACGGCCGTGGCCCGGCCGGGCAAGCCGCCGTGAGACCGGCGCTTGACAGTGCGCTGGCGGGCAACCTAAATGCGCGCCTTCGGGGATGCGGGGCCGTAGCTCAGTTGGGAGAGCGCTGCAATCGCACTGCAGAGGTCAGGGGTTCGAATCCCCTCGGCTCCACCACTTCCCCGGTGACAAACTTCTTCTCCACATCCCAGTGACCTGAGCAGGCCTTTTCAGGCCGGCTTTTTGGCTCGTCCGACGCCGTCTACGCGTCCGCGCTGATGCCGCGGCTTTCGTCGCGAAAGGGCGAGCGCCTGGGACGGATCCGTCCGACATCTGCGGATGCTTGAGGAGAAGGCGCCAAATCCCCCCTGCCGGACTTGCGATCTTCTTCTGAACGGACGCGACGTGATCGTCGCGGCGCTGGACCGCGGCTCAGGGAGCCCGCTAGAGCTCGATTCCTCGCTCGGACGTCGCCGGACACCGGCGAGCGGCTGCGTCCTGTCAGAGGCTCTCGACAGGGGGGGTGGCCGCGCGTGGCGCGCCGCCCGGCCCCCAGATCGTCGTGAGGCGGCACCGGAACGAACGATCCCCCGGCCCTTCATCGTATCGTGTCGGCGGCCTTCCCAAGCGCCCTCAGGCGCGTTCTGGCGCCTCCCGGGAGGTCTGGCGCTCCGCCTGACGCCGGGTCTCAGCGGCCGCCCTCGCGGTCCCGAGCAGCCTGCTCCATGGCGCGCCATCCATCCGGCGCCTCGGCGGGGTCGACGGGAAAATCCGAGAGCTCATAGACCTGCCTGAGCTCGAGTTCGACGGGCGCGTCCTCGCGTGGCCAGCGCCTGACCCAGTCGAGCGCCTCGTCCTTGGAGGCCACCTCGATGATGGTGAAGCCCGCGACGAGCTCCTTCGACTCCGCGAACGGCCCGTCCGTGACCACGGGCGGCGTTCCGTCGCGCGAGAGCCGGACGCGGGCGCCGGCCGACGTGGGCTTCAGCCCCTCGCCGGTGACCATCACGCCGGCGTCCAGCATCTGCTTGTTGTAGTCGCCCATCGCCTGCAGAAGCGCCTCGGAAGGCATCTTGCCGGCTTCGGTGTCTGCGTCGGCCTTGCGGATGATCATGAAGCGCATCGCGTTCCTCCTCGGGGT
Source organism: Hansschlegelia beijingensis (assembly GCF_045505405.1). Taxonomy (GTDB): domain Bacteria; phylum Pseudomonadota; class Alphaproteobacteria; order Rhizobiales; family Methylopilaceae; genus Methylopila; species Methylopila beijingensis_A. Next base: position 6,595 of record NZ_JBJKEX010000155.1, read on the forward strand.
CCGGCGGCGCCAGCCGCGGTCGGGTCTAGGACGTCCGAGGATGTCGCCAGCCGACACGCGCCGCGACACAAAAAAGGCGGCCCGGAGGCCGCCTTTTTCAATCTTGTCGAAGGAGCGTCAGCTCACTCGGCGGCCTCTTCGCGGCGCGGGCCGCGGCGGCGCCGGCCGCCGCCGGGGCGCT
>NZ_JBJKEX010000156.1:0-6730 GCF_045505405.1 Hansschlegelia beijingensis
CGCTGATGCGGCGGGTGCGGGCGCTGCTGCTGGCCTACCTCGCCGCCGGCGGCGCGGAGCCTGTCGTGCTGTTCCACGACGGCGACCACGGCGAGCCGCTGATCCATGCGCTCGCGCGCTACGGCGAAGGGCTGCCGGCGGAGGTTCTGCCGGTTCAGGTGAACGAGATCACGCAGATCGGCCCGGAGCAGTTCGCGGCCCTGTTCGCCTACGGCGCCGTCGGGGCGCACGTCCTGACGAGGGCGCGGCCCCGGCACGACCTCGACAGCCTGCTGCGCGCGATCGCGCTCGCGAACGCGCTTGCCGTCGCCCAGGGGTATGGCGGCCTGGCGGGAACCCTGCCGGTTTCGATCATCTCGGCCGACGATCCCGACCATCTCGCGGAAGCGCTGGCGAGCGCCGAGCGCGGCGCGCCCGCCCCCGATCCGGCGACCTTCATGCCGTTCGGCGGCAAGCGCGAGACGTTCCGGTTCGCGCTTCGACAGATGCACGCCGTCGCGCCGGCGCCCGTCGCCTTCGTGCCGCTCGAGACCGGCGCGCCGTTTGGCGGCCTGGCGTTCCGCACCGAGGCCTGCACGCTCTGCCTGGCGTGCGTGGGGGCCTGCCCGACCCAGGCCCTCTCGGACAACCAGGATCGGCCGCAGCTGACCTTCAAGGAAGATCTCTGCGTTCAGTGCGGCCTGTGCGCCAACACCTGCCCGGAGAACGTCATCAGCCTCAAGCCGCAGCTCGACTTCGACGCCTGGGCTGCTCCGCGACGCACGCTCAAGGAGGAGGAGCCGTTCGAATGCGTCGTCTGCGCGAAGCCCTTCGGGACGCGCAGCACGATCGAGCGGGTGATCGAGAAGCTGCACGGCCGGCACTGGATGTTCGCCGGGGTCGAGGGCGAACGCCGCATCCGCATCCTGAAGATGTGCGACGACTGCCGCGTCGAGGCCGCATTGAACGAGGAGTTCGATCCGCACGCCGCGCCGGAGCGACCGCCGACCCGGACCACAGAAGACTATCTGCGCGAGCGCGCGGCGGTAGCGCCCATGGAGGCGCCGCTCAACGGGGCGCGGTCGCCCTCTGGAGGAACTGAACCAGCGCTTCCCGATCCGCCGCGCTCGTGATCCTCTGTTCGGGCATCTTGGTGCCCGGGGTGTAGCGCGCGGGCCCGATGTCGAAGAGTTCGGCGATGGTGCGCGCGTTCCAGATGATGTCCATCTTCCGCAGCGGCTCGGAATAGCGATAGTCCGGCGCGGTGGCGATCCGGCGCCCGAACACGCCGGCCAGAGTAGGTCCCGCCCGTTCGCCTTCGCCGCTCTTCAACGTGTGGCAGGCGACGCAGGCGCGGAACACTTCGGCGCCGCGATCACCGGCGTACTCAGCGAGCGGATCGGCGAGCTGGGACATGGCGATGGGGCCGACGGGCGCGCCGGTCTCGGCGCTCCAGCGCCGCACCAGCCGATCGCTCCCGCCCGTGACGATCTCCGCGCCGTCGGGTCGCCAGGCGAGCGACCAGACCGGCAGGCCAGGGCCCACAAGCCTGTTCAGGATGCGCCCGGTGGCGCGCTCCACGATGGCGACTGCGCCCCCCGCGGTCGCGGCCGCGACCCTCGCCCCGTCCGGCGACATTGCGAGCGCGATGACAGGCGCCGGCGCGATCTCGACCTCCGCCCGGACCGCTCCGTCCGGCGCCAGGAACCGCACCGTGAAGTCGGCGCCGGCGGCTGCGATCTCACCATCGGCCGCGATCGCGAGCGCGTTTACCGGAGAGGGAAGCTGCGCCATCACGGGTGCCGCCGCATCGTCCCGCGGCCAGATCCGGACCGTGGCGTCATGGCCTCCGGTGACGAGGCGCCCGTCTGGCAGGAACGCGACCGTGTTGACGGGCCCCTTGTGGCCCTCGATCACGCGCCCCGCGCCGCCACTGGCCAGCGGCCAGATCCTCGCCGTCCCGTCCCACGAAGCGGACGCCAGCGAGGCGCCGTCGGGAGAGACCGCCAGCCCGGCGATCGGGCCCTCATGGGCGGAGATGACCTGAACCGGCTCGCCCCCTGCGCTCGTCCAGAGCGCGATGCGTCCATCTTCGGAGGCGGTGGCGAAACGGCCGTCCGGCAGCGCCGCGACAGCATTCACGGCGCCGTCGTGGAAGCGCAGCACCTTGCGCGCGACCCCGGCCTCGATATGCAGATGGCTCCGCTGACGATGCGCGCGGCGAAGGCGTGCGGGACCTTTCGGCTCGGCGTCCGGGGGAGCTTGTCGCCGACGAGCTCGAGCGCGGCCAGGACGGTCAGCACGACCGGCGTCCATGCGTAGCCCAGAAAGGCGAGCCAGCTCCCTTCGAGATCAAGCCAGCCGAGCTGCGCGGCCCAGCTGACGGCCGCCGGCGCGGTCATGGTTCGGGATCCGGCGACGAGGCCGATGAGCAGGGCGGCGAGCAGCGTGAGCATCGGGAGGCCTCCTGAACGGCGGTCTTGCGGCTGGCTCCCGCCGAACATCGCACATGACGATCGGGACCGCGAAGGTCCCGCTTGGCGCGGCGCCCGTGTTGATCGATGGTTTGGGCAGTTCCGCGAATGGGGGAAGCCGCCTGTGAGTCGCCGCGCCCGGATCCTCCTGCCCCTCATGTTCGCTCTCGCGCAGATCGGGTCGCCCGCGGCGGCCGCGCCGGTGGACGACGCACGCCTCCTGGCCGCTGACGCCGACGCCGCGAACTGGCTGTTGCCCGGCCGCGACTACGCGGATCGGCGGTTCTCGCCGCTACGGCAGATCGACGCGAGCACGGTGAAGCGGCTGGTCCCCAAGTGGATCTACCAGACAGGCACGGCCGCGACCTTCCAGACGTCGCCGATCGTGGCTGACGGGGTCATGTATCTCTCGGCGCCGTTCTCCCACGTCATGGCGGTCGACGCGAAGACCGGGCGCGAAATCTGGCGCTACGAGCACAAGTCGCGGACCAAGAAACTCTGCTGCGGGCCGGCGAACCGCGGCGTCGCGATCGGCTACGGCAAGATCTTCGTCGCAACCGTCGACGCGCGGCTGGTGGCGCTTGACCAGGCGACCGGCAAGGTCGTGTGGGACGCGCCCCTCGCAGATCCGTCGAGCGAGCCCGAACCCACCGAGGACCGCGCGTCGCTCGGCAAGGCCGATCCTGCGCTGAAGGGCGCGGTGTCAGGCTCGACCGGCATCGGCGCGAACTCGGCGCCGCTGGTCTTCGACGGCAAGGTGATCATCGGCATCACCGGCGTTGGCTACGGGCTGCATCTCGACAGCGACCGGCCCGGGGCGCCGCTCGGGGCCGTGGTGGGCGTGGCGGGACGCTACGGCCGCCCCGGCTTCATCGCCGCCTTCGACGCCTCCTCGGGCGCAGAGGTCTGGCGGTTCGACACCACGCAGGAAGGATGGGAGGGCGTCTTCCGCCAGACCACGCCCTACGGCGTTCCGCTCGACCGTGACATCGCCGCCGAGAAGGCGGCCGCGCCCGAGCACAAGGACGCCTGGCGCTATGGCGGCGGCTCGATCTGGCACGCCCCCGCGCTCGACCCGAAGACCGGCGTTCTGTTCCTCGGGGTCGGCAACCCCTCGCCGCAGGCCGCCGGCGAGAGCCGCCCGGGCGACAATCTCTACACCTCGTCGCTTGTCGCCTTGAACGCCCGCACGGGCAAGCTCGTCTGGCACTACCAGCAGACCCCGCACGACATGTGGGGCTATGACGTCGCCAGCCCGCCCTCGCTGTTCAGCCTCGATGTCGACGGAAAGAAGCGAGAAGTGGTCGGACAGGCCAGCAAACTCGGCTGGTACTTCGTGCACGACCGGGCGACCGGCGAACTGCTGTTTCGCTCCGAGCCGTTCGTCCCCCAGTCCAACATGTTCCGGGCGCCGACCCCGGAGGGGATCGTGATCGCGCCGGGCGTCGGCGGCGGGGTGAACTGGTCGCCGGCCTCGATCGACGAGGCCAACGGCGTCGCCTATGTGGCGGCGATGCACTGGCCCTCGACCTACAGGGCGCAGGAGATCGCGGCGACGGCCGACAAGCCGGCGGTGCGCTACTTCAACATCGAGCCCGCGAAGGACGGCATGTACGGCCTTCTGACCGCGATCGATCTGAAGGCCGGCGGCAAGCTGCTCTGGCAGGAGAAGACGGCCCAGCCGCTGATCGGAGGGGTGCTGGCGACCGCCGGCGGCGTCGCCTTCACGGGCGAGGGCGGCGGCGACTTCTCGGCCTTCGACGCCCGAAGCGGCAAGAAGCTGTGGAGCTTCAACTGCGGCGCCGGGGTCAACGCGCCGCCGATCGCCTTCATGGTCGACGGCAAGCAGTATGTCGCGGTGGCGGCCGGCGGAAGCCAGATCTGGGGCTTCCGCCAGGGCGGCGCGGTGATCGCCTTCGGCCTGCCGGACTGAGGAAAGCGCGAGCGGCGGCCTCAGGCCGCCGCCGCCGCCTCGTTGTCCTCTTCGACTTCGCCCATCGCGGCGTTGAACATGTCGTGCCGCTCGAGGAACGCGTGGGCGTCCTCCTTGCGCTCGAACACATGAGGCGCGAGCCCCCGCTTCTTCAGCGCCTCCTGCATCTTCAGCCGCAGGAACGCGTTGGTCGTGTAGCGGGTGGTCGTCGCGTAATAATGCTCCATCAGATATTCGATCATCCCCGCATAGTCGTCGTAGAACGCCTCGCTGATGCGGAACCCGTCATGGTTGACGACGGAGTTGACGCGCTTGCCGGCCTTCTCGCAGGCTTCCACGAGCACGCGGCGGAGATCGTCGATGTCGCTCTTCTGCCGGACCTGCCAGCCCTCGAGATTGAGGAACAGGATGTTCCGGTCGGAATCGTAGCTGACCCGCTCGCAGAGCTTGAGATTGAGCAGGTCCGACAGCAGGTCCATCGGCTCGTCGAGGAAGATCCTGCGGTCCATCAGGATCGGCTTGTTGACGATCGGCTGGAAGTCCATGTGCGGGAGGATGTCCCGCTCGATGTCGACGCCTGGCGCGACCTCGATCAGCTCCAGCCCCTCCTTGGTGAGCTGGAACACGCAGCGCTCCGTCACGTAGATCACCGGCTGGCTGCGCTGCTTGGCGTAGGGGCCGCTGAACGTGTTCTGCTCGACGAGCTTCAGGAACTTGCGCGAGCGGCCCTCCTTGAGAATCCTCAGCTCGCCGTTCTCGATCTCGACCTCGAGTCCGCCGGCCGTAAAGGTGCCGGCGAAGACGACGCTGCGGGCGTTCTGGCTGATGTTGATGAAGCCGCCGCAGCCGTTGAGCTTGCCGCCGAAGCTCGAGGTGTTGACGTTGCCTTCCTGGTCGCACTCGGCCATGCCGAGGCAGGTCATGTCGAGGCCGCCGCCGTCGTAGAAGTCGAACATCTGGTTCTGGTCGATGATGCAGTCGGCGTTGGTGGCCGCACCGAAGCTCGAGCCGGACGCCAGCACGCCGCCGACCGCGCCGGCCTCGGTGGTCAACGTGATGTAGGGCGTGACCTTCTCCTCGTTGGCGACCGAGGAGATGCCCTCCGGCGCGCCGACGCCGAGGTTGACGACGCCGTTCGGCGGCAGCTCGAACGCAGCGCGGCGCGCGATGATCTTGCGGGCGTCGAGCTTCATGCGCGCGATGCCGGTCACCGGGACGCGGATCTGCCCGGCGAGCGCCGGATCGTGCTGCACGCCGTAGTTCATGCGGTGATGCTCGGCGTCGGCGAGCACCACGCAGTCGACCAGGATGCCCGGAATCCGCACGTCCTTCGGCAGCAGGAAGCCGTCGTCGACGATGCGCTCGACCTGCGCGATGACGATGCCGCCATTGTTGTGGGCGGCCATCGCCTGGGCGAGGCAGTCGAGCGTCAGCGCCTCCTTCTCCATCGAGATGTTGCCCGAAGGGTCCGCGCTGGTGCCGCGGATGAAGGCCACGTCGATCTTGGTGGCCTTGTAGAACAGCCACTCCTCGCCATCGACGTCTACGACCTTGACGATCTCCTCGTCCGTCAGCGTGTTCACCTTGCCGCCGCCATGACGCGGATCGACATAGGTGTGTAGGCCCACTTTAGAGAACAGCCCCGGCTGGCCCGCGGCGCAGGCGCGATAGAGCTGCGAGATCACGCCTTGCGGCAGGTTGTAGCCGCGGATGCGGTTCTCCTTCGCGGCCTGCGCGACCTTCGGCATGCGGCCGAAATTCGCGGCGATGACGCGGCTCAGCAGGCCTTCATGGTGCAGCCGGCCGGTGCCGAGGCCTTTGCTGTCTCCGGCGCCCGCCGTCATGATCAGGGTCAGGTCGCGCGGCGCGCCGGTCTCGACGTAGCGCTTCTCGAGCGCCGCGTGCAGCGCCTCCGGGATGCAGCTCTGGACGAAGCCCGTGGTGGTGACGACGTCGCCGTCCCGGATCAGCGCCATGGCCTCCGCGGCCGAGGTGACCTTGTTCTTCTTCATGCGCCCCTGCGTTCCTCCGGCGGCCTAAGCTTCGGCAGCCTCAGTCCTGGCATTCCAAGTTAGGCAAGCTTCTTGGATTTGCGGATGAGGCGCGAGCCTAGAGAGCGGTCCGAAGCTTCGCAATGCCGCCAATGTCTTAGTGCGCCCAGCCGCCGCAGGGGGCGGGCGGCGAGCGGCCGGTGAAGCTGGCGCTAGAGACGCGTGCTGAGGTCGGTTAGCCAGTCGGGAGAGCGGTCCAGCAGGGCGGCCTCGAGGGTCTTGTCGTAGCCGCTCAGCACGCCGGCGCCGAGCAGCACCAGCAGCGCGCCCAGGACGGCTCTCGCGCCGCGGCC
>NZ_JBJKEX010000157.1:0-6717 GCF_045505405.1 Hansschlegelia beijingensis
GGGCGCGCGCGGGGCGCTGATCTTCACGCCGGCGAGCGCCTCGCGCATCGCTTCGGCCGCAGGCTGCATCAGCGCGCTGTGGAACGGCGCCGACACCGGCAGCAGCACGGCGCGCTTGGCGCCCCTCGCCTTCGCGATCGGCAAGGCGCGCTCTATCGCCGCCCTCGTTCCCGAGATCACCACCTGCCCCGGCGCGTTGTCGTTCGCGGCCTGGCAGACCTCGCCTTCCGCCGCTTCCTCGGCGACGGCGCGGGCGGCGTCGAGGTCCAGGCCGAGCAGCGCCGCCATGGCGCCCTCGCCGACCGGGACCGCCTTCTGCATGGCCTCGCCGCGGATCCGGAGCAGACGCGCCGCATCCGGCACTGCAAGGCTGCCGGCGGCCGCGAGCGCGGAATACTCGCCGAGCGAATGACCGGCGACGAACGCCGCGTGTCGCGCGACGTCGAGCCCGGCTTCCGCCTCCAGCACCCTCAGGGTCGCGAGACTGACCGCCATCAGCGCCGGCTGGGCGTTGGCGGTGAGGGTGAGCTTGTCCTCGGGACCTTCGAAGATCGTCGTGGAAAGCGACTCGCCGAGCGCGGCGTCGACCTCTTCGAACACCGCGCGGGCCGATGCGAACGTGTCCGCCAGCGCCCGGCCCATGCCGACCTGCTGGCTTCCCTGGCCCGGAAAGATCAGAGCGATGCTCAAAGCGCGTGTCCCGTGTAATGGAGGCGGCTGCAAAGCAGGCGGGCGCACGGCCTGTCAAGCCGCCCACCGCGGCAGGCGACACGAGCCGCCTTGTCTTGCCGGCCCTGATCCTCTATACGCGCCGCTTCACGTCGTTCGGCTGGGGGCTGAACGGAGGGGCTTGGGCGTCGCCCAGCCAGGATCGCAGGATCCGGCCTCCCGTGTCTCCGCCTTCGAGAAATCGTTCGGGCCTTTACGGGCTCGGAGGGCTTCGCGCCGAGCGACTGACGTCAACTGAACCCGAAGGTCCCGACCACATGCCGCTCTACGAACACGTCTTCCTGGCGCGCCAGGACGTGACGTCGCAGCAGGTCGAGGAGATGACGGCCCAGTACACGCAGGTCCTGACCAGTCAGGGCGGCGAGGTCAAGAAGACCGAGTACTGGGGCGTGAAGCCCCTCGCCTACCGCATCAACAAGAACCGCAAGGCTCATTACACGCTGCTCAACATCGACGCTCCGGCCGCGGCCGTGGCCGAGATGGAGCGCCAGATGGGCATCTCCGAAGACATCCTTCGCTTCATGACCATCAAGGTCGAGGAGCTCGAGGAAGCCCCCTCGGCCATGCTGCAGCGTCGCGACCGCGACGATCGCGATGACCGTCCGGGCGGCGGCCGTGGCGGCCGCGAGGGCGGCGGCTTCCGTCGTGATCGCGAGGACCGCCCGCGTCGCAGCGAATCCGGACAGGAGGCGAACTGATGGCTACCGCGACTTCCGGCGGCCAGCGCCGCCCGTTCTTCCGCCGCCGCAAGACCTGCCCGTTCTCGGGCGCCAATGCGCCGAAGATCGACTACAAGGACGTGCGGCTGCTGCAGCGCTACATCTCCGAGCGCGGCAAGATCGTGCCGTCGCGCATCACGGCGGTGTCCGCCAAGAAGCAGCGCGAGCTCGCGCGCGCCATCAAGCGCGCCCGTTTCCTCGGCCTGCTGCCCTACGTCATCAAGTGATCTTTCGCGGGCGCTGAGCCCGCGGTCCTGTCCCGGTAAATCGCGAGGCTCCGGCTTCGCCCCTCCGGGATCCGCTCTTGCTTCCGCGCGGCCCGCGCGGAAGCCCTCTCCAAGGCGTCGGCTTCGGCCGGCGCCGTTGAGCCCGAAAGGCTCTAACCGCGCCACGCGCGGGACAGCAGGACGACACGCATGCGCGGCTCTCCCCTCTTGATCGGCCTCGGCGCAGGAGCGACCTCCGCGCTGCTCTACGCCGCAGCCGCGTCGGGCTCGCCACTCGCCTTGCTTCTGCTTTACGCGGCCCCGCTGCCGATCCTGATCGCGGCCGCCGGCTGGCGCCATCTCGCAGGCCTCGTCGCCACCGTGTTCGGCGCCGCCTGCCTCGCCGTCGTGGTCGGCCCCAAGACCGCCCTCTACTTCACCATCGCCGTGGGCCTGCCCTCCTGGTGGCTCGCCTATCTGGCTCTGCTCGCCCGCCCCGGCGAAGGGGGCGTCGTGGAGTGGTATCCGCCGGGCCGCCTCGTCCTGTGGTGCGCCGCGATCGGCGCCCTGCTGGTGGCGGCCTCGATTCCGCTCGTGGCGACTTCGCTCGAGGAATATCGGGCTGCGTTGCGGGAGCTGTTCACCAAGGGGTTCGAGGCTCGCAGCGGGACGCCCGGCCTGGTTCCGGAGGCCGACGCCAAGCCTCTCATCGAGCTGATGACCGCGCTCGCGCCGAGCATGGCCGCCGGCTTCTGGACCGCGTCGTCGCTGTTCAACCTGTGGCTCGCGGCCCGGATCGTGCGCGCCTCGGGCCGCCTCGTCCGCCCCTGGCCGGACCTGCGCCGGATCACCTTCCCGAACAAGGCGTTCATCGGCCTCTTCGGCGGGTTCGCGGGCTCCCTGCTGCCCGATCTCGCCGGGCTCGTGGCGGAGCTGTTCGCCGGCACCTTCCTGATGGCCTTCGCGCTGCTGGGCCTGGCGGTGGTCCACGTCGTCACCCAGGCGACGCCGGCGCGCGGCCTCATCCTCGTCGCCGTCTACGGGATGCTCGTGCTGCAGCCCTGGATCCTGCTGTTCCTCGCGGGGCTCGGCGTCGCGGAGCAGATCTTCGGCGTGAGGCGGCGCTTCGGCGGTCCTCCCGGAGGCCCGCCCGCCACGGCCACCGCCAATCTTCCCTGATCACAAACTGAACGACCGAACGGAGACCACCCCAATGCAAGTCATTCTGCTGGAACGCATCGCCAAGCTCGGACAGATGGGCGACGAGGTGCGCGTGAAGGACGGCTACGCCCGCAACTTCCTTCTGCCGAACAAGAAGGCCCTGCGCGCCAACGCCGCCAACCGCAAGCTCTTCGAGAGCCAGCGCGCGCAGCTCGAGGCCCGCAATCTCGAGCTCAAGACGGAAGCCGAGAAGGTCGGCGAGAAGATCGACGGCACGGTGCTGGTGCTGGTGCGCCAGGCCGGCGAAACCGGCCAGCTCTATGGCTCGGTGTCGACCCGTGACATCGCCGAGTCGCTGACGAAGGAAGGCATGTCGGTCTCGCGCAACCAGATCGTGCTCAACGCGCCGATCAAGACCATCGGCATGCACCCGCTGCCGGTGCGCCTGCACCCCGAGGTCGAGGTGACGATCACCGTCAACGTCGCGCGTTCCGAGGCCGAGGCCGAGCGTCAGGCCGCCGGCGAGGATCTGAGCCGTCGCGAGGAAGGTCCTGCGTTCGAGACCTACGATCCGGACGCCGACGAGAACCGCGGCGACCGGGACCGCGAGGACGCCGAAGAGATGGCCGGCGACGAAGCCGAAGGCTGATCGTCTGCCCCTCGTCCCTGCAAAAGCGCCCGGCTCCACGCCGGGCGCTTTTCGTTTACGCAGACCGGCGCGACGATGGACGGCCACGGTCAAGCGATTCGCGCGCCGACCGCCGCCGCCGTTTCAGGACCTGTGGGAATCGGGGGCCGCGCGGGCTTCGGCCGCATCGAGCCGCGCCAGCTCCGCGCGGCCTGTTAAGAGTTCGTCAACTCCGCCGCACCCAAGCCGGACGCCATGGCCCTCGCTGATTCCCTCGCCCGCCGACTGCTCGAGCCGGAGCCCGCCTATCGGCAGGCGCCGAACAACATCGAGGCCGAGCAAGCCCTGCTTGGGGCGGTTCTGGTCAACAACGACGCCTTCTGGCGCGTGTCGGACTTCCTGCAGCCCGACCATTTCTATGAGGGCCTGCACCAGCGCATCTACGAGATCGTCGCCACTCTGGTGCGCGCCGGCAAGGCCGCGACCCCGGTCACGATCAAGACGTTCCTGCCGTCCGACCTCGACCTCGGCGGGCTGAGCGTCGCGCAATACCTCGCGCGGCTGGCGGCGGAGGCGACCACCGTCATCAACGCCGAGGATTACGGGCGCACGATCTACGACCTCGCGTTGCGCCGTTCGCTGATCGGCATCGGCGAGGACGTCGTGAACGTCGCCTACGACGCGCCCGTCGACATGCCTCCCCGGCAGCAGATCGAGGACGCCGAACGCAAGCTGTTCGAACTCGCCGAGAACGGCCGCTACGACGGCGGCTTCCAGACCTTCTCCAATGCGCTCAAGACCGCGGTCGACATGGCCGCCAGCGCCTACAAGCGCGACGGCGGCCTCTCGGGCATCGCGACCGGCCTCGATGACCTGGACCGGCTGATGGGCGGGCTGCAGGCCTCCGACCTCATCGTCCTCGCCGGACGCCCGGGCATGGGCAAGACGTCGCTCGCCACCAACATCGCCTACAACATCGCCAAGGCCTACCAGAGCGAGACCCAGCCGGATGGCCGCGCCAAGACGGTCAATGGCGGCATCGTGGGCTTCTTCTCGCTCGAAATGTCCGCCGAGCAGCTCGCAACCCGAATCATCGCCGAACAGGCCGAGATCTCGTCCTCGAAGATCCGCCGCGGCTCGATCGACGAGCGCGACTTCTTCAAGCTCACCGAAGCCGTCGCCGAGATGCAGCGCTCGCCGCTGTTCATTGACGAGACCGGCGGCCTGTCGATCGCCCAGCTCGCGGCCCGCGCCCGAAGGCTCAAGCGCTCTAAGGGGCTCGACCTTCTGGTGGTCGACTACCTCCAGCTGCTTTCCGGCTCGGCCAAGCGCGGCGAAAACCGCGTGCAGGAGATGACCGAGATCACCACCGGCATGAAGGCGCTCGCCAAGGAGCTGGCGGTGCCGATCATCGCGCTGTCCCAGCTCTCCCGACAGGTGGAGAGCCGCGACGACAAGCGCCCTCAGCTCTCGGACCTGCGCGAATCCGGCTCGATCGAGCAGGACGCCGACGTCGTGCTGTTCGTGTACCGCGAAGAGTATTACGTGAAGAACAAGAAACCGCGCGAAGGCACGCCAGAGTTTGATCAGTGGCTGACGGAAATGGAGAACGTGAGCGGCAAGGCCGAGGTGATCATCGGCAAGCAGAGGCATGGTCCGACAGGGACGGTCGAGCTGCAGTTCGAGGCCGAGTTCACGCGGTTCGGGAATCTCGCGCAGACCGACCATCTTCCGGATCAGATGTGACCGCAGGCTGCGCCGGCGGACGTCTCACGATCGATCTCGGGGCGCTTCAGGACAACTGGCGCACGCTGGCGGCTCTTGCGCCCCACAGCGAATGCGCGGCTGTCGTGAAGGCTGACGCCTACGGGATCGGTCTGCCGCAAGCCGTGGGCGCGCTGACACGGGCTGGCGCCCGAACCTTCTTCGTCGCGCATCTTCACGAAGCGACAGCGGCGCGCGCCGCTGCGCCCGACGCCATGATCTACGTGCTGAACGGCCTGCCGCCGGGAACCGCTGCCGACTACGCGGCCGCCCGCGTGCGGCCGGTGCTCGGCTCGTCCGAAGAGATCGCGGAGTGGTGCGACTTCGCCGCGGAGACCGGGGCGGACGCCTCGGCGGCGATTCACCTCGACACTGGGATGACCCGGCTCGGCCTGTCGGCCGCGGAGGCGCGCGCGATGTTCGCTTCGGGCGGCCCGGGCTTCCGCCCCTCTCTGCTGATGAGCCATCTGGCGTGCGCGGACGAGCCCCATCGGGTGGAGACCGAGCGCCAGCGCGCGCTGTTCGCGGAGCTACGCGCGCTCGCCCCGGACGTCCCCGCAAGCCTGGCGAACTCGGCCGGGACCCTGATGGGCAGAACCACAAACGGCGATCTGGCCTTCGATCTGCGTCGCCCGGGCGTCTCGCTTTACGGCTCGAACCCGATCCACGAAGGGTCCGTCCGCCTGAAGCCCGTGGTGCGTCTCGAGGCCCGCGTCATTCAGCTGCGGCAGGTCCCGGCCGGAACCGCCGTCGGCTATGGCGGCGTCGAGACGACCCGGCGCCCCACAAGGCTGGCGATCCTCTCGGTGGGGTATGCGGACGGAATCTTTCGCGCGGCCGGCGGGGCGGACGACGCCCGCGGCGCCTCGGCCTATGTGGGCGAGATCCCGTGTCCCTATGTCGGCCGCATCTCGATGGACCTGATCGCCATCGACGTCACGGACGTTCCCGAAGGCGCCGTGAAGCGCGGCGACTGGGTCGAGATGCTGGGCGACCATGTGGGCGTCGACGATCTCGCGCGCGCGTCCGGCACCATCGGCTACGAGGTGTTGACGGCCCTCGGCAGGCGTCACGAGCGGCGGTACGCCTGAACCTATGGTCCGCGCCAAACCCGCCTTCGTCTGCCAGTCATGCGGCGCCGTCCATAACCGCTGGTCGGGCAAGTGCGACGCCTGCGGCGCCTGGAACTCGATCGTCCAGGAGGCCGCCTCCGCGCCCCTGCCCGGGGGGTCGGCCTCGCGCGGTCTCGGACGCGGGCGGGTCGTGGTGCTGGAGGGCCTTTCGGGCGCGCCGGACGAGGCGCCGCGCCTCGCCTCGGGCATGGCCGAGCTCGACCGGGTCACCGGCGGCGGCTTCGTGGTCGGCTCGATCCTGCTGCTCGGCGGCGATCCGGGAATCGGAAAGTCCACCCTGCTGTTGCAGGCGAGCGCCGCGCTCGCCAACGCCGGCCACCGGGTCGTGTACGTCTCGGGCGAAGAGGCGGCCGCGCAGGTGCGGCTGCGCGCGCAGC
>NZ_JBJKEX010000158.1:0-6705 GCF_045505405.1 Hansschlegelia beijingensis
ACGAGGCGTTGTCGCTCCTCAAGCGTGACTATCCGGACGCCGACCACTCCGTCGCGGACAGCGGCCGTGACATCCGCGCCGCCTGGCCGCGGATGTGCCCTCCGAACAGCAGGACGGTCCAGACCGGCAGACCGACGGGCGTCGCCATCCCCTCCGTCGCGTTCTTGGTGAAGCCCGCCCAGACCTCGGCTTTCGAGCGGTACATCCGGCACGAGGCGAGCGGCGTTCCATCGACCAGGTCGGTCATGAACCCGGCCCGGCGGAAGGCCCGCGGCAGCTTCAGCCCGTCATGCATGGAGGTCCGGATGGCCGCATGTCCGCCCGCCCGGAGGTAGGCCTCGCGCCGCGCCATCATCAATTGTCCGCATCCGGCCCCGAGCGAGGGCGCCGTGAGCCGGCGCATGACCGAGACAGGAAGGTAGCCGAGCAGCAGCGCGTTGATCATGGGGATCAGCAACCGCTCCCATGGGGTTCCGACGATCTGGCGCGGCACGCCGCTGACGAGGGCGAAGCGTCCGCCTTCCAGCCGGCCGGCGAGCCGGGCCGCGGCCTCGGGGGAAAGCCGGACGTCGGCGTCGACGAACAGCAGGAAGGGCGCGTCGGCGCGTTCGGCCAGCCGCTGGCAGGCGTGCTGCTTGCCGTTCCAGCCGGGCGGCAGGGCGGGAGGGGAGAACAGCTCCACCCGGGCGTCGCGCGCGGCGATGGCGCCGACGATCTCGGCCGTGCGGTCGGTCGAGCCGTCGTCGGCCACGATCACGCGGATATCGGCCGCGACACTGCGCAGCGCGGCCTCCACGCAGGGCCCGATCGTCTCCTCCTCGTCGCGCGCCGGGATCAGGATGGCGACCGAGGGATGCGAGGCCGGCAGCGGCGGGGCCGAGAGGAGCCAGAGGTTCCATGCCGTCATGCCGGCCGGCAGCGCCGCGAGGGCCAGGCCGACGAAGATCAGGACCTCAAGCAAATCCGGCGGCTCCACCAATGGAGCCGCCAACCTTCTTGCAACGCGCCGCCATTGATCCTCACAATCGTGTCATCGCACCGTCCGAACGATCGGCGGCCGCGTTAGTGCCGTTGCCCCGGATCGAAATCCGACGGGCGGCGTTTGGGTCTCGCCTGAGCGCCCCCGACATCGTTTCGGATGCTCAACGCGACGTCGGCTGACGGCCGGCGCCGGCGACCCGGCGGCATGGAGAAGCAAGAATGGCGAGCGGCCTAAAGCCTCCGGCGGGACGCCGCGTCGCCGTCGTCGGAGCAGGTCCGGGGGGCCTTGCGGCCGCGATGCTGCTCGCGCGGGCTGGCCTTTCGGTCACCCTGCTGGAGCGTGCGGACGCCGTCGGCGGCCGCACCCGCGGCTTCACGACCCCCGATGGCTTCACGTTCGACTTCGGCCCGACCTTCTTCCTCTATCCGCGCGTGCTCGAGGACATCTTCGCCGCATGCGGCGAGCGGCTGTCCGACCATGTCGAACTGAAGCGGCTCGACCCGCTCTACAACCTCGTCTTCGAGGGCGCGGGAGAGCTTCGCGCTAGTTCCGACGTCGCCCGGCTCAAGGCCGAGGTGGCCAGGTTCTCGCCCCGCGACGCGCAGAACGTCGAGCGCTTCCTGCAGGACAACCGGAACAAGCTCGCGGCCTTCCGCCCGGTGCTGGAGCAGTCCTTCTGCCGCCCGGCTGACTACGCTTCGCCCGCCATGCTCGCGGCGTTGCCCCATCTGCGGCCGCGGTTCAGCGTCGACCGCGACCTGCGCCGCTTCTTCTCCGACGCGCGGGTGCGGCTCGCCTTCTCGTTCCAGACCAAATACCTCGGCATGTCGCCGTTCCAGTGCCCGAGCCTGTTCACGATCCTGAGCTTCCTCGAATACGAGCACGGCGTCTTCCACCCGATCGGCGGATGCGGCGCGATCTCGGAAGCGATGGCGAGGGTCGCGGCGAAGCTCGGCGTCGATATCCGGCTGGGCGAGACGGTCGAGCGGGTCGTCTATCGCGACGGCGCCCCGGTCGCGGTCGAGACGAGCGGCGGCCTGCTCCCGGCGGACGCGGTGGTGATCAACGGCGACTTCGGCCATGCCGCGCGTCGTCTCGTGCCGGAAAGCGCCCGGCCTCGCTGGCCGGACGCCAAGATCGACAAGGCGCGGCTCTCCTGCTCGACCTTCATGCTTTATCTCGGGCTCGAGGGCGACACGTCGGGGCTCGAGCACCACACCATCCTGCTCGCCCGTGATCACGAGCGGAACGTGCGCGAGATCATGAACGGCGTGCTGTCCGACGAGCCGTCGATCTACATCCAGAACGCCTGCCGGACCGATCCGGGCCTCGCGCCGCCCGGCCATTCGGCGCTCTACGTGCTCGCGCCGGTGCCGAACCTGCGCTCAGGCGTCGACTGGAGCGAGGCGGCCGGCCGCTTTCGCGAGACCGTGCTGAAGCGGCTCGCGCTGATCGGGCTGCCGGACATCGAGAAGCGCATCCGCTTCGAGCGGATGATCACGCCGCCCGACTGGCGGGACGAGTTCGCCATCAACGAGGCGGCCACCTTCAACCTGTCGCATGATCTCGGGCAGATGCTCTATCTTCGGCCGCACAACCGCCTGTCGAAGGGCCTCTATCTCGTCGGCGGCGGCACGCATCCGGGCAGCGGCCTGCCGGTGATCTATGAGGGGGCGCGGATCACGACCCGTCTACTGCTCGAGGATCTGGGTCTCGTCGCCGCGGCCAAGGGGCTCGGATGGTTCCGCCCGCGCCGCGCGGCGGCTTCGGAGAACGTGGCATGAGCGGCAGATCGGTCGGGGTGATCGGGTCGGGGCTCGGCGGGCTTGCGGCGGCCTGCGTCCTGGCCGCGCGCGGCCACCGGGTGACGGCGTTCGACAAGAACGGCTGGCTCGGCGGCAAGGCGGCCGTGCTGGAGGCCGACGGGTTCCGCTTCGACATGGGGCCGACCATCCTGACCGTGCCGCGGGTGCTCGAGCGCATCTTCGCGGAAGCGGGCCGGGACATGGCGGACTATCTCGACCTCCGCCGCCTCGATCCGCAGTGGCGCTGCTTCTTCGACGGCGGCGAGAGCATCGACCTTCTGGCCGACGTCGACGCGATGGCGGACGCCATGGACCGCTTCGCGCCGGGGACCGATGCGGGCGAGGGCTATCGCAGGTTCCAGAAGGTCGCGGCCGGGTTGCACGGGGTCTCGGAGCGCTTCTTTTTCTGGAAGCCGGTCGAGGACCTGTTCGACACGATCGACCTGCGGGCGAACTTCAGTCCCGCCACGATGCGGGACGTGCTGTCGCTGCGGATGGGCAGTTCGGTGGCCGGCACCATCCGCCGGCACGTGCGCGAGGATCGCCTCGCGCAGATGCTCGATCACTTCACGCAATATGTCGGCTCCTCGCCCTACGGGTCCCCGGCGGTGCTGTGCGCCATCGCGCACATGCAGGCGGCGGACGGCGTCTGGTACCCGATGGGCGGCACGCGGGCGGTGGTCGAGGCGCTGGTGAGGCTCGGGCGGGAGCTCGGCGTCGCGTTCCGGCCGGGAACGGACGTCTCCGGCCTCGAGCTTCGCGACGGCGCGGTGGTCGGCGCCCGGACCGCCTCCGGCGACATCCTAGCGTTCGACGCGGTCGTCTCCAACATGGACGCGATCCGCACCTATCGCGAACTCGTCGGCGGGCCGGCGGCCGCCGCCTATGACCGCAAGGGCTTCGAGCCGGCCTGCTCGGGCGTCGTGCTCTATCTCGGCCTCAAGCGGCGCTACGAACATCTCGCCCATCACTGCTTCGTCTTCTCCCGCGACCCGGAGGAGGAGTTCGACGCGATCTACAAGCACGGACGCCCCGCGCCCGACCCGACCTGCTACCTCGCCGCGCCCTCCTTCACGGAGCCCGGCGTCGCGCCGGAGGGCGGCGAGGCGCTCTACGTCCTGGTGCACGCTCCCTATCTCCGGCCCGGTCAGGACTGGAGCCGCATGCTTCCCGGCTACCGCCAGGTCATCCTCGACAAGCTGAAGCGCTCGGCCGGGCTGCACGACATCGAGGAGCGGATCACCTTCGAGCGCGCGCTGACGCCGCAGGACATCCACGAACGCTACAAGGTGCTGGACGGCGCGATCTACGGGCTTGCGAGCCACGGCAAGTTCATGGGCGCGTTCAAGCCCGGCAACCGCAGCCGCAAGGTCCCGGGCCTCTATCTCGCGGGCGGCGCGGCCCACCCGGGCCCCGGCATGCCGATGGTCATGATGTCCGGCTGGATCGCGGCCGACGCGCTCGACCGCGACGCCTCGGCCGCCGCGGGAGCGGCCTAGTGGCGACGCGGCGTGCCCCGGCTCCGCGCTCCGCGAACGTCGTGGAGCGGTACTCGCCGTTCCAGGCGCGCTTCTTCACGCTCTATTTCGAGCGCTATTTCCGCCGCCACATGAACGCGCTGCGGCTCACGGGCGCGGCTCGCGTCCGGACCGGTGCGGCCGGCCCGCTGATCCTCTACGCCAATCACCCGGGCTGGTGGGACGCGGCCCTCTACCTCATCCTCGCGAGCCGTCTCTTCCCGGACCGGCGCCCGTTCGCGCCGATTGACCGCGAGATGCTGGAGAAGTACGCCTTCTTCGGCCGCATCGGCGCCTATGGCGTCGACCTCGAGAAGATGTCGGGCGCGGCCGACTTCTTCCGGCAAGGCGCCCTGATCCTCTCGCATTCGGACAGCCTGTTGTGGATCGCCGCGCAGGGTCGCTTCTCCGATCCGCGCGAGCGCCCGATCGGGCTGAAGCCCGGCCTCGCCTGGCTGTGCGAGGCGGCGCCGGGGGCGGTCCTCGCGCCGGTCGCGTTCGAATACGCGTTCTGGACGGAGCGGAGCGCAGAAGCCTTCGCGGCGTTCGGCGAGCCTGTGCGGGCGGCGGAGCTGCTCGCGCTCGACCGCGAGGCGCGTCAGGAGGATCTGAGCCGCAGGCTCGCCGAGACCATGGACGAGCTCGCCCGCGACGTCGTCTCCCGCGACCCCGAGCGCTTCGAGACGGTGCTGACGGGTCGAGCGGGGGTTGGCGGCGTGTACGACGCCTGGAAGAGCGTCGCGGCCGTGGCGCGCGGTCGGCGTTGGGATCCCGCGCACCGCAAGGGCGCCCGGCCAAGCTTCGAGGGCGACCGTTGAGCGCCGCTCCGTCGAAAACGCCGGCGGACGAGAATTTTCCGGTGGCGTCCTTCCTGCTGCGGCCGCAGATGCGCGCGCCGACGCTCGCCTTCTACCGCTTCGTCCGGCGGGCGGACGATGTCGCGGACGATCCCGTCCTGGCCCCGCAGGAGAAGCTCGCCCGCCTGGCGGCCATGGAGCGGGCGTTGCTCTCAGGCGACCCGCAGGACCCGGTCGCGAAGGCGCTCGCTGACGTGGACGCGCGGCTCGGCGTCGGGCGGGTCGAAGCGCTCGACATGCTCGAGGCGTTCCGGCAGGACGCGAGCCTCCGGCGTTACGAGACGCTCGACGACCTCAGGGCGTATTGCGCGAAGAGCGCGGCGCCGGCCGGTCGCTTCCTGCTCCGGCTGCATGGCGAAACCGAGTCCGTCTTCCCGGCCTCGGACGCGCTTTGCGCAGCGCTTCAGATCCTGAACCACATCCAGGACGCGGCCGACGACCGGCGGACGCTCGACCGGGTGTACCTGCCGCAGAGCTGGCTTGCGGAAGCCGGCGGCGAGACGGCTTTCTTCGACGCGGAGCGCGGCGCGGCCCGGCGCCCGGTGCTCGACGCCTTGCTGGACCGGGTCGACGAGTTGATCTGCGACGCCGCGGTCCTTCCCGAGGCGATCCGCGACCGCCGGCTCGCCTTGCAGGCCTGCGCCACCATCGAGATGGCGTGCCGGCTGCGCTCCAAGCTTTCGCGCGAGGATCCGGTCCTTGGCCGCGTGGCTGTCGGGCGTCCGCTCCGGCGCGACGCGCCCGCGCGGTGCGCAGGGTCGTCAGCCGGTCCCGTTCGTCCTTCAGGCTCGGCATGTCGGTGCTCGAAGCCGACCGCAGGCGGGCGATCAACGCCGTCTACGCCTTCTGCCGCAGGGTCGACGACGTGGCGGACTGCTCGGCGCCGCACGAGGAGAAGTCGCGCCTGCTGGTGGGCTGGCGATCCGAGCTCGACCGGCCGACTGGCGCGGTCGGCCGCGAACTCGCCTGGGCGCGGGAGCGGTTCGCCTTGCCGCCGGAGGAGCTTCTCGCGGTCCTCGACGGCATGGAGCAGGACGCCAGGGGCCGTGTCCGTATTGCGGACACGGAGGCGCTCGATCTCTACTGCCGCCGCGTAGCGGGCGCCGTGGGGGTGCTGTCCGTGTCGATCTTCGGCGCGACGGCGGCGCGCGACTTCGCGCTGACGCTCGGCCGCACGCTGCAGATCGTGAATGTCATGCGCGACGTCGGCGAGGACGCCCGGGCGGACCGCGTCTATGTCCCGCTGTCGTGGATCGAGGCCGATCCGGCCCTGCCGGCCCTCCAGCTTATCCGCTCGCCGCGCTTCGAGGCGGCGTGGATCCGGCTCGCGGCCGAAGCCGAGCAGGGCTTCGCGGCCTCCGGCGAGATGCTCCGCCATCTCGACCGCCGCAGGCTGAAGCCGGCGATCCTGATGATGGAAGGCTATCGCTGCCTGTTCCGGCGCATGACGCGCGAGGGCGGACCGAAGCTCGACGCCCCGCGGTCAGCAGGATCAGCGCCAGCACGACCAGCAGAAGGTTGCCGATGAACAGGCCGTAGATCGG
>NZ_JBJKEX010000159.1:0-6676 GCF_045505405.1 Hansschlegelia beijingensis
GCAGCGCCCTGACCGCGCGGTCCGAGCAGCAGGCTCACCCGGCCGTCTTGCTCCGAGAGCAGCAGCTCGACGCGGGTGCGCCCCAGATCGATCGCGGCGAGCCGGACCGGTTCCGCCGCGGCGGCCGGCCAGCCGTCTGAGCGGACGCGGTCGAGCACGAGGGAGGCGAGAGAACGATCCGCCGCAGCGTGCGGGAAGCGGGAGGAGGCCCGGTCGTTCATGGGATGGTTCATCGCCTCGCCTCACCTCTCGTTCATGAGGCGAAGCTAGGCTCGCGCAGGGACCCAGGACATTGAACGGAGCGTTGCCGCCGGTCCTACCTTGGTCCCCCGCTCTCATACCTTCGTTTAAGGTCCGGTCGTGTGGCGGCGCCCTGCTCCGCCTCTGTCACGGAAGCGTCTCGCGTTCGAGCGGGGCGAGCTGCGTCACCTCTTCCCCGCGATGCATCCGGACGCTGATGCGGAACGAATTGCCGATTCTCTCGGAGCGGTCCGCCCAGAACGCCGCCACCGCGGGCGGGCAGAGCTCCTCGACCGTGCGCCGGAACAGCGCCAGCCAACGCTGAAAATGGGCGTCTTCAAGAGCGGGCAGCATCAGGTGCTTGCGCAGCGGCCGGCCTTCGTAGCGGCGGGATCCGAGCAGCATCGAGCTCCAGAAATCAACGATCGTGTCCAGATGGGCGCCCCACCGCTCGTCGGGCACCGCGTCCTTGAAGACCGGGCCGATGACGGGATCCTGGCGCGCCTCCGCGTAGAAGCGATCGACCACCGCCCGGATCATCTTTTCGTCAAGACCGTCGGCCGAAAGCCCCGTCCTGGGAGACGTGAGCGGGACCGGGCGGGCGGTGTCAGCCAAGGGACGCCTCATCAATTCGCATCGACGCCTGAGAAATGGTCAAGCTGAGCTGGTCTCCCGGCGGCCATGTTGCAAGCGGGTCATCGACCGTTCGAGCCGAGAAGCGAGCCGGCTCTTCGATTGGAGCCGAGCCGGCGGATCGACTTGTGGCATGCCAGACGGATGGCCAGCGGCCTCGATCCCTGCTAAACGTTAGAGCAGTTGAAAACTGCTGCGCCAGATAGAGACGCGGGTGAAAAGGACCGAGGCACGATTGTGCGGCGCTTCGCAGCGTGGTCGGTGATCCCAGGTCTGTGTGGTGATGCTTGGAGAACCGCTCCCGATGGGCGATCCGCGAACTTCGGTAGATTGGCCGGCCGTCATCTGCGACGCGTACGCTGCAGAGGCGCGCCCGCCATTGACTGAGCAACTCATCGCGCAGATCCGCGAAGAGCTGGCTCAGGCGCTCTCCGGGGCCTCCGACCAGGCGGCGCATGACCCGCTGGAGCGGGCGAACGAAGCGCTCGACGCGTTTGAGGTAGCCCTGCGTTCCGTGGTGGGACCCCGGGTCGAGAGTCTCGACGAGCAGGCGGGCGTCGCGATCATGAAGCATCGCTCCGAGGCGGACCGGCCTCTGAGAGCGTTTGGCGGCCAATAATTCCCTACGACCGGGCCCGCGAGTCCGCTAGAACCGTGCGTCTCTAGAACCAGCGAATGTGCGATGAGTCAGGCTAACGATCAGAACGTTCAACGTTTCTCGCATCCCGGCCGTGGCAGAAACGCCGCTCGTCCGGTGCCGAAGGGGCGTCAGGTCGAACCCCGCGCCAAGGTCGAGATCGAGTCGCTGCTCGGCGACCGCTCGCGCCAGCGCGACCTGCTCATCGAGCACCTGCATCTGATCCAGGACACTTATGGCCAGATCAGCGCGGCGCATCTGGCGGCGCTGGCGGACGAGATGCGGCTGGCTTTCGCCGAGGTCTACGAGACCGCGACCTTCTACGCTCATTTCGACGTCGTCCGCGAGGGCGAGGCCGACATCCCGCAACTGACCGTGCGGGTCTGCGACAGCATCACTTGCGCGATGTTCGGCGCGGAGAAGCTGCTGGAGACGCTGCAGGCGGAGCTCAAGGGCGACGTCCGGGTCGTGCGCGCGCCGTGCGTCGGCCTGTGCGACCATGCGCCCGCGGTGGAAGTGGGGCACAATTTCCTGCACCGGGCGACGCCCGAGAGCGTCGCGGCCGCGGTGGCTGCCGGCGACACGCACGCGCATGTCCCGGACTATGTCGACTACGACGCCTATGTCCGCGACGGCGGCTATGCGACGCTTAGCCGGCTGCGTAGCGGCGAGCTTTCGGTCGACGACGTCCTCAAGGTTCTGGACGATGGCGGGCTGCGCGGCCTCGGCGGCGCGGGCTTCCCGACGGGCCGCAAATGGCGATCGGTGCGCGGCGAGCCCGGACCGCGCCTGATGGCGGTGAACGGCGACGAGGGCGAGCCCGGGACCTTCAAGGACCAGCTCTACCTCAACACCGATCCGCACCGGTTCCTCGAAGGCACGCTGATCGGCGCGCATGTCGTCGAGGCGACGGACGTCTACATCTACCTTCGCGACGAATACCCGATCTCGCGCGAGATCCTGACGCGCGAGATCGCGAAACTTCCTGCCGGCGGGCCTGTCATCCATCTGCGGCGGGGCGCGGGCGCCTATATCTGCGGGGAGGAATCCTCGCTGATCGAGTCGCTCGAGGGCAAGCGCGGGCTGCCGCGCCACAAGCCGCCCTTCCCGTTCCAGGTCGGCCTGTTCGGCCGCCCGACCCTCATCAACAACATCGAGACGCTGTTCTGGGTCCGCGACCTGATCGAGCGCGGCGCGGAGTGGTGGAAGAGCCATGGCCGCAACGATCGCGTGGGTCTGCGTTCCTATTCGGTCTCCGGCCGCGTGAAGGAGCCGGGCGTCAAGCTTGCGCCATCAGGGCTCACGATCCAGGAGCTGATCGACGAGTATTGCGGCGGCATGGCCGACGGCCACGTCTTCTCCGCCTACCTTCCGGGCGGCGCCTCGGGCGGCATCCTGCCGGCTTCGATGAACGACATCCCGCTCGATTTCGGCACGCTGGAAAAATACGGCTGCTTCATCGGATCGGCGGCCGTGGTGGTTCTTTCGGACCAGGACGATGTTCGTGGAGCCGCTTTGAACCTGATGCGTTTCTTCGAGGACGAGTCCTGCGGTCAGTGCACGCCGTGCCGCTCGGGCACGCAGAAGGCGCGGGTGCTGATGGAGCAGGGCGTCTGGGACACCGAGCTGCTGAGCGAGCTGTCGCAATGCATGCGGGACGCCTCCATCTGCGGGCTGGGCCAGGCGGCCTCGAACCCGCTGACGAGCGTGATCCGGTTCTTCCCGGACCTGTTCCCGGCGCCGCGATCGATCGCGGCCGAGTGAACGGACAAGCCGACAACGCCGCTTCTCGCGGCTCTGACCTATTTCCGACGCCAGGTGTTGGAGCGGAATCATGAACGACGACAGCCATAAGAGCAGCGACGAAGTCGGTTCCCCCAAGGCGGAGTTCCGCGCGCCCGGCGTGCAGGACGCCGGCGGCCAGGCCTCGGGCGATCGTCCCGGCGCCGGCGGAGCCTATTCGGTAGGCGCGAAGTCCGGCGGCCAGGCGTCGCCCGGACCGAGCGGCCTCGACGGGATCAAGAAGGACGCGGCCGCTCCCGGCGTCGTCTTCGAGCTCGACGGGCAGCAGGTCGAGGCGCAGCCGGGCGAGACCATCTGGTCCGTGGCGAAGCGCCTCGGCACGCACATCCCGCATCTCTGCCACAAGCCGGAGCCGGGCTATCGGCCCGACGGCAACTGCCGCGCCTGCATGGTGGAGATCGAGGGCGAGCGCGTCCTGGCGGCCTCCTGCAAGCGGACCCCCGGCGTCGGCATGAAGGTGAAGACCGCCACCGAGCGCGCCACCAAGGCCCGCGCCATGGTGATCGAGCTCCTGGTCGCCGATCAGCCCGAGCGCGAGACCTCCCACGACCCGACCTCGCATTTCTGGTCGCAGGCCGACTTCGTCAACGTCGATCAGAGCCGTTTTCCGGCCGCCGAGCGGTGGTCGAGCGACATCAGCCACCCGGCGATGAGCGTCAATCTCGACGCATGCATCCAGTGCAATCTCTGCGTCCGCGCGTGCCGCGAGGTCCAGGTCAACGACGTCATCGGCATGGCCTACCGCTCGGCCGGCACCAAGGTGGTGTTCGACTTCGACGATCCGATGGGCGGCTCGACCTGCGTCGCCTGCGGCGAGTGCGTGCAGGCGTGCCCGACCGGCGCCCTCATGCCGTCCGCCTATCTGGACGCCAACCAGACCCGCACCGTCTATCCCGACCGCGAGGTCGACTCGCTCTGCCCCTATTGCGGCGTCGGCTGCCAGGTCTCCTACAAGGTCAAGGACGAGAAGATCGTCTACGCGGAGGGCCGCGAAGGCCCCGCGAACCTCAACCGCCTCTGCGTGAAGGGGCGCTTCGGCTTCGACTACATCCACCATCCGCACCGGCTGACCGCGCCGCTGATCCGGCTCGACAACGTGCCGAAGGACGCCAACGACGAGGTCGATCCCGCGAACCCGTGGACGCACTTCCGTGAAGCGACCTGGGAGGAGGCGCTCGACCGCGCGGCCGGCGGCCTGAAGGCGATCCGCGATCGTCATGGCCCCAAGGCGCTGGCGGGCTTCGGTTCGGCGAAGGGCTCGAACGAAGAGGCCTACCTGTTCCAGAAGCTGGTGCGGCTCGGCTTCGGCTCGAACAATGTCGACCACTGCACGCGCCTCTGCCACGCCTCCTCGGTCGCGGCCCTGATGGAGGGGCTCAACTCCGGCGCCGTCTCGGCGCCGTTCTCGGCGGCGCTCGACGCCGAGGTGATCATCATCATCGGCGCCAATCCGACGGTGAACCACCCCGTCGCGGCGACCTTCATCAAGAACGCGGTGAAGGAGCGCGGCGCGAAGCTGATCGTGATGGATCCGCGCCGCCAGGCGCTGTCGCGCCACGCCTACAAGCACCTGGCGTTCCGGCCGGGCTCCGACGTCGCGATGCTCAACGCGATGCTCAACGTCATCGTGACGGAGAAGCTCTACGACGAGCAGTACATCGCCGGCTACACGGAGAACTTCGAGGAGCTGAAGGCGAAGATCGTCGACTTCACGCCCGAGAAGATGGCGAGCGTCTGCGGGATCGACGCCGAGACCCTGCGCGAGGTCGCCCGACTCTACGCTCGCTCCCGCGCTTCGATCATCTTCTGGGGCATGGGCGTCAGCCAGCACGTGCACGGCACGGACAATTCGCGCTGCCTGATCGCGCTGGCGCTGACGACCGGCCAGATCGGCCGGCCGGGCACGGGGCTTCATCCGCTCCGCGGCCAGAACAACGTGCAGGGCGCTTCCGACGCTGGCCTGATCCCGATGGTCTATCCGGACTATCAGAACGTGGAGAAGGCGGCCGTCCGCGAACTGTTCGAGGAGTTCTGGGGTCAGAAGCTCGACCCGCAGAAGGGCCTGACCGTGGTGGAGATCATGCGGGCGATCCACGCCGGCGAGATCAAGGGCATGTTCGTCGAGGGCGAGAACCCCGCGATGTCGGACCCGGACCTCAACCACGCCCGGCACGCGCTCGCGATGCTCGACCATCTCGTGGTGCAGGACCTGTTCCTGACCGAGACGGCGTTCCACGCCGATGTGGTGCTGCCCGCTTCCGCTTTCGCCGAGAAGGCCGGCAGCTTCACCAACACCGACCGGCGCGTGCAGATCGCCCGGCCGGTGATCTCTCCGCCCGGCGACGCCCGGCAGGACTGGTGGATCATCCAGGAGCTCGCCAGGCGGCTCGGCCTCGACTGGAACTACACTGGCCCGGCCGACATCTTCGCCGAGATGGCGCAGGTCATGCCGTCGCTCAACAACATCACCTGGGAGCGGCTGGAGCGCGAGGGCGCGGTCACCTATCCGGTGGACAGCCCGGATGAGCCCGGCAACGAGATCATCTTCTACGCCGGCTTCCCGACCGAGAGCGGGCGGGCAAAGATCGTCCCGGCGCACATCGTGCCGCCGGACGAGGTGCCGGACGCCGAGTTCCCGATGGTACTTTCCACCGGGCGCGTTCTGGAGCACTGGCACACTGGGTCGATGACCCGTCGCGCGGGCGTTCTCGACGCGCTGGAGCCGGAGGCTGTCGCCTTCCTGGCGCCGAAGGAGCTCTATCGCCTCGGCCTCGAGCCCGGCCAGACCATGCGTCTGGAGACCCGCCGCGGCGCGGTGGAGCTCAAGGTCCGCTCCGACCGCGACGTGCCCGTCGGGATGGTGTTCATGCCGTTCTGCTACGCGGAGGCGGCGGCCAACCTGCTGACGAACCCGGCTCTCGACCCGATGGGCAAGATCCCGGAGTTCAAGTTCTGCGCGGCGCGGGTGACGCCTGTGGGGCCGGCCGTGATGGCCGCCGAGTAGCGGCGTCCGCCATACAAGGAAAAAGGCGGGAGCCTCTCAGGCGTCCCGCCTTTCTTTTGTCTGCGGACCAGGCGGGACGAAGCCGTCCGTTGGGCTGGCGGCCTCGCCGGCGGCTGACGACGCAAACCCGAAACCGGCCTCAGCGGGCCGCAAAAAACTTCAGATCGAGCGCGCCAAGAGCCAGCAGAGTGCTCGGCATGGTCACGCCTGCGCGTCGCATGCTCTGGACGGAGGCGCGGCAAGCTGCGGGATCACCCGTTGCGATCGCGGCCTCGGCCTGCGCGACGGCTTCCGCACTGGGCTTGGTCGGAGGCCCTGAAGGATCTTGGCGTCGAGCACCGGAGAGGCGCGGTCCACCT